>NZ_CALLJH010000068.1:0-33400 GCF_938091255.1 uncultured Chloroflexus sp. | reverse complement strand
TCAACCGCATTATCACTGCCCTGATCGGCGGCGGTGAAGACATAGCCGCTCGGCAGGTTGCTGAAGATAAGGTAGTATTCGCCGGGCACAAGGCCGGTGAAGCTGTACGAACCATCAGCAGCGGTTGTAGCAGTTTCGGCCACCGAACCATCAGCCCGGTAGAGCGTGACGGTCACATCGCCGATCCCCGGCTCACCAGTGTCTTGCACGCCGTTGCCGTTCGTGTCTTCCCAGACATAGTTGCCGACGCTGGCGCGGGTGAAGACGCCCATATCCCACGTTGGATCGTTGTCACCAGCGGCTATGGCAATCACCATTGTCTGACGAGTGACAGGATCGGCGTCGCTGTCGATCGTGTTGTCGCTACCCTGATCTCGTGGGCTTACGTCGGTGTAGCCAGTTGGCAGAGCAAAGCGCACGTAGTAGTTGCCGGGGAGCAAGTGGCTGAAGCCATAGATACCATTGGCGTCGGTTGTCGTCGTCGCCACTAGTGTATTGTCACCAGCGCTGAACAATTCGACAGTCACATTGGCAATGCCGAGTTCACCGCTGTCTTGTACGCCGTTAGCGTTGACATCGTGCCAGACGCGATCACCGAGACGTGCATGGCGGAAGAAGCCAAAGTCAACTGTTAGGTTGCCGTTGTTACCATCACCATCATCGGTTGGCTCGCTACCACGGCGTAGCGTGATCGGCAAGCTATCAACATTGCCATTGGCATCAGTCGTACCGTTGTCGTCATTGTCACTGTTGTTATCCGGATCGGGTGTTGCCGCGCCTTCATAAGGACCGGCAGCACTGCCGTTGACGCCGGTGCTCGAAACGAAGCCTGTCAGCGGTTGGCCGGTCGTAAACTGGCTGGCCGGAATGCGCACAATGTAGTCGCCTTCGATCAAGTCACTGAAGGTGTAGAGACCACCGCCTGCTGTGGTGGTGAAGGTGACGAATTCACCCGCCTCGGCCTGACCATTGCCGTTGCTGTCGAGATATAGTTCGACGCGCACGCCGTCAATACCTGTCTCGCCGTTATTGAATTGACCATCGTTGTTGGCATCGTTCCACACCAGATTGCCCAGCGTTAACGGCTCGAAGAAGCCGAAGTCGAGGGTCAGATTGCCGTTGGCGTCATCACCATCGGTGGTTGGCTCGAACGACGGATTGAGGGTGATAACACCGCTCACGACACCGCTTGTTGGCGTATCGGTACCGTTGTCATCGTTATCGACGTTGTTATCTGGATCAGGCGCCGGCTCATACGGGCCGCTTGCTGCACCATTGGCACCGGTACTTGATCGATGGCGGTAAAGCGGCTGACCAAGCGCGAAGTTGCTCGCCGGAATGACCACAATGTAGTCACCCTGCTCGAGGCCGGTAAAGAGATAGTTGCCGTTCGCGTCGGTTGTGGTGAAGGTGACGAACTCGCCGGAGTCGGGCTGACCATTGCTATTGCTGTCGCGGTAAAGTTCGACCTGCACATTGGCAATACCGCTCTCGCCGCTATCAACCACACCGTTATCGTTGCTGTCGTACCAAACCAGATTGCCTAGCGTCAACCGCGGGTAAAGACCGAGGTCCCAACGCAGATCGTCATTGTCGGTTGTGCCGAGCGTAATAGAAGCTGTACGCAGCGTTACCGGATCAACGTCCGAGTCAACTGCATCATCAGAACCCTGATCAAGCGGACTGATCGCATACTGCGACGGAATATTGCTAAAGACCAGATAGTAGCTACCAGCAATCAAGCGATTGAAGAGATAGCTCGTTGCCGCTGCAACAGACGTGCGCGTGATCGGCTGGATGCCCGGCGTGTTCGGATCGCCGTCGAGCGGCTGGTTCGTGGTGGCGTCATAGATGGTGATCGTCACACCGGCAACATTGGTTGTTTCACCCGCATCCTGAATACCGTTACCATTCACATCGAGCCAGACGCGGTCGCCGATCTGAGCTTCATCGAACAGACCAAAGTCGATGGTCAAATTGCTATTAGCGTCAAGCGCCGGATTGGTAATACCGGTGGGCATCAATGTATCTGACTCACCGGTGGGCATCATCCCGACCCGCACTGTGAAGACAGGACTGCGCTCGTTATTACCAACCTGCGTACCGTTGTCATCGTTATCAACCGTGCTCGTATCCGGATCGAGACCCGGCTCATACGGGCCGTTCGCCATCCCATTTATGCCCGTGCTAGAGACGTAATCAGCGTTGGTATCTACCTGAATAGCGTATCTGCCACCGTCGCGCAAGCCGCCAAACAGGTAACGTCCGTTGTTACTGGTTGTCAAAGTGGCGATTGCGCTTACTTCACTCCCGTCAATCACTTCATTACCATTGGCATCGTACAACAATCGTACTGTACGGCCATCCGCATAGCCGCCATTGATGTCACCGAGGTCGAAGATACCATTATTGTTATTGTCAATCCAGACCCGATTGCCGACGGTCAAGCTGTAGAAGCCGAAGTCAACCGTGAGATTCGTATTGCTGTCGCCATCTTCAGCGGTCGGCTCACCGTTAATGCTCAAGGTAATCGCCCGACTTGCAACCGAACCAGAGGTATCGGTCATGATCGGCACATCTGGCCCGATGCCATTGTCATCGTTATCAGCATCATTATCGGGATCGGGCGTGTTCGTAGCATCATTGACATCGCCACCATCGCTGCTGCGGAAGAAACGCAATGCACCGCCACTGCCAAAGTTGCTCGCCGGAATGACCACGATGTAGTCACCGGGAGCAAGGTTATCGAAGCGGTAGAAGCCGCCACTAGTGGTGGTCGTTGTTGCCACAAGCGTATCAGTGCTGGCACCGTCGTAAGTACCGTTACCGTTCGTATCGCGGTAGAGTTCTACTGTCACACCGTCGATACCGGGTTCGCCTACATCAGCCGTGCGGTTGTTGTTATAGTCGTGCCAGACAAAGTTGCCTAACGCCAACGGCCGGAAGAAGCCGAAGTCGAGGGTCAGATTGCCGTTGGCGTCATCACCGTCGGTGGTTGGCTCATCTTGCGAGCGCAGCGTGATCATAGCCGCACGCACGTTGCCGCTACCGTCAGTCGTACCGTTGTCGTCGTTATCAACGTTGTTATCGGGATCTGGCGTCGCCGTACCTTCGTAGGGGCCGGTAGCGCTGCCGTTCGTACCCGTGCTCGAACGGAAGGCTGGCATAGTTCCGCTTGGCCCTAATGGCCCACCGGCAGCGAAGTTACTGGCCGGAACCTCAACCAGATAGTTGCCCGGATCGAGATTGGTGAAGTTGTAGAAGCCGCCGCCGCTGGTGGTCACGGTGGCAAATGGGGTATTCTCAGCGCCATCGATCACACCGTTGCGATTGGCATCGTAGTAGAGATTGACGGTAACGCCGTCAATGCCACTTTCACCGCTATCGAGCAGGCCGTTGTTGTTGACATCGTTCCAGACCTGATTACCGAGATTGACCCGCTGATAGAGACCAGCATCCCACGTCAGATCGATCTGGCCAGCGACAAGGCTTGTTACTTCGGTTGCTCCGCTCGTTTGATTAGGATCACTGTCAATGGTATCATTTCCACCTTGATCTTGCGGACTACGCACGTAGCCAGCGGGCACCGCGAAGACCAAGTAGTAATCACCGGGGATAAGGTAATCGAAGCTATAGTTGCCAGCCGTATCGGTTGTTACGGTGGCGATCAGCGTATCACCCGCGCTCGGCTGACCATCGCCATCAGCGTCACGGAAGAGCTGCACCTGCACTCCGCTGATACCAGTTTCATCACCGCCGTTCTGCACGCCATTGGCATCACGGTCAAACCAGACGAGATCGCCTAGCCGAGCAGGCCGGAAGAGGCCGAAATCAACCGTTAGATTACTATTCTCATCGCGGGCTGGATCGCTGATCGCAGCGGGCAACGGATCGGTTTCACCGGTCGGTTCGGTGTTAGGTCGCAAGCCCACAATCGTGCTGCGCACGACGCTGCCGCTCTGGGTACCGTTGTCATCACTGTCGGTATTGTTGGTGTCGGCATTTGGCGCTGGCTCATACAGGCCGCTGGCACTACCGTTCGTACCCGTGCTCGAGACATAACCGCTCGGCAAGACCACTTCAACGAGATAATCGCCCTGCACCAACCCACTAAACAGGTAGTAGCCGCCATTGCTAGTAGTGGTCGTCGCAACCGGGGTCGTCTCACCGGCATCATTGACATCGCCGTCACCGTTGAGATCGCGGTAGAGCCGCACGGTCACGCCATTAATACCACTCTCGCCGGCATCAAGCTGGCCATTGTTATTCACATCTTCCCAAACCCGATTGCCCAACGAGAGCAGTTGGTACACACCGGCATCCCACGTGAGATCGTTCTCACCCGACTCAAGGTCGATCGTGATCGTCGTGGCAGTGGTAGTTACACCAGCCGGCACGTCTGAGTCGGTTGCGTCGGTCGCTGCGGTCGCATCACCCAACGTGAAGCCGTAGCCGTTCGGACGAGTGAAGCGCACGCGATAGAGACCGGGTTGCAGGCCGGTAAAGCCGTATATCCCACCACTATTCGTGGTGGTTGTGGCCAAAGTATCATCGGCAGTGCCAAACATGCGGTCGCGTCCGGCACCGATTAGCTCGACGGTTACATTAGCAAAGCCGGGTTCACCAGCCTCTTGCACACCATTGCCATTGAGGTCTTCCCAGACGAAATCGCCGACACTGGCCGGAATCACCAAACCGGCATCCCACGTCAGATCGTTCTCGCCCGACTCGAGTGTCGTAGCAATCATCGCACCGCTTGCATCGGCATCACTATCGTTAGCGTCGGTTGCGCCGGCAACCTCGGCAGCGGTGATGTCACGGTAAGTAAAGACTTCGCCACTTGGTGCGGTGACGGTGATCTGGTAGGTACCGGGGGCGAGATTGGTGAAACTGTAGAAACCACCACCAGACGTCGTTGTCGTTTGATTCACCGAAGCACCCGCACCGGTGGTACCGGTTAGTGTCACTGTAACACCATCGATCCCCAACTCACCGGCATCTTGCAACCCGTTGCCGTTGGTATCACGCCAGACAAAGTTACCAATGCTGGCCGGCCGGTAGAGACCGGCGTCCCACGTCAGGTCTTCCTCGCCCGATTCGAGCGTAGTCGTCGCCATCACCCCGCTTGGATTGGCATCAGAATCACCGAGATCGTCACCCTGATCGGCCGCGGTGAAGACATACCCATCCGGCGCAGTCACACTGACGGTATACGAACCGGGAACGAGGTCGGTGAAGAGGTAAAAGCCATTGGCATCAGTTGTCGTGCTCAGCGAAACAGAATCACCTGCGCCGGTTGTCCCGTTCAGAGTGACTATTACGCCGGCAATCCCCGGCTCGCCGGCATCTTGGCGACCGTTGCCGTTGCGGTCTTCCCATACGAAGTTGCCGATCCGAGCTAGTTGGTAGAGACCGAGATCGTATTGCAGATTATTGCCAGACAGTGGCGTAAACGGCGCCGTCTCGAAGTCACTGTTCGCATCGCTGTCAAGCTGGTCATCGCTACCCTGATCCTGCGGACTGCGGATGTAGCCGGTCGGAATTTCGCTGAAGCGAATGCGATAGGTATCGGGGAAGAGATTAGTAAACCGATATTCACCGTTGAGGTCGGTGTACGTAACATCGAGCACTGCGCTGTCGCTATTACGCAGCAATTCGACGCGCACACCGGGCACGCCGGTCGTTTCAGCGGCATCCTGAATACCGTCAGCGTTGCGGTCGATCCAGACCCGATCACCTACTGTGATGGTCTCGAAGATACCCGCATCAACAGTGAGGTTCGTCTCGCCCGAAGCAAGCCGCACCACCGCCGTGCGCCCGTCGAGCGGATTCGCGTCGCTGTCCAGCGTATCGTCACTGCCTCGATCAAGGCGGGTGAATGAACGATTGGCCGGCAGGTTATCAAAGACGACATAGTACTCTCCCGGCGGGATATTCTCGAACAGATACGCACCATTGACATCGGTCGTCGTTGTCATAATAGGCGTACCGCTGAGGGTGAAGAGGCGTACTCGCACACCCTGCACACCGCTCTCGCCCACATCCTGAACACCGTCTACATCAGTATCAAACCAGACGTAGTTGCCCAGACTGGCCGGGTTCAGCACACCCATATCGAGCGAGAGGTTCACCGCGCTCGACACCAATTCAACGATTGGAGTGCGCCGGTTGCTATCAACATCGCTATCGGTCTCATCGGTCGCTTCCGCCGCGTCGGGCGGGCTAAGCAAGCTGTAGCCGGGAGCCACGCCGAACTGAACGAAGTAACGGCCGGGCATCAAGTTATCAAAGCGGTAGAAGCCATTACTATCGGTCAGCGTAGGAGCGCCCACCAACACATCATCGGCGGTACCGGCCAAACCGTCGGGGCCGGGTTGGTAGAGCGACACCGGCACATTCGGCACACCGGGTTCGCCGCCGTCTTGGCGACCATTGCCGTTGACATCGTGCCAGACCCGATCGCCGATGCTAGCCAACTGGTAGAGGCCAAGATCCCAGCGCAGATCGTTCTCACCAGCACTCAGCGTAGTGGTCACGGTCTGGAAGGTCGTTGGATCAACATCCGAGTCGGCATTATCGTTCCCACCCTGATCCCGCGGGCTGACGATATAACTGGCGGGCACGACAAAGCGCAGGTAATAGTCGCCGGCCAACAGATTTTCAAAGCGGTAGAAGCCATCAACATCAGTGACCGTAGTGTTCACGACGTTGCCAGCACCATCGTAGAGCACCACTTGCACGCCGGGCACGCCAGCCGTCTCATTGGCATCCTGAATACCGTTCGCATTGAGATCAAGCCACACGCGATCACCGATACTGGCCGTCGGCACAATTCCAAAATCCCATGTCAGATCATTCTCACCCGGATCGAGGGTAGTCGTAACCGTCTGGCGTGTGACCGGATCAGCGTCGCTATCAAGCGTATCGTCGGAGCCTTGGTCGCGCGGGCTGGCACGGTAGCCACTAGGCAGACCAAACTCGACGTAGTAGTCGGCAGGAATGAGGTTGGTAAACGTGTAGAACCCACTGCTGTTGGTGGTCGTCGTCGCCACCGGCACACTGCTACCGGGCCGGTAGAGCGTCACCGGCACACCACCCACTCCCGGTTCGCCAGCGTCTTGGATACCGTTATTGTTGGTATCGCGCCAGACGCGGTCGCCGATAGTGGCGAAGACAAACACCCCCATATCCCAATTGGGATCGTTCAGACCCGGTGCGAGATCGATCAGCGCAGTGCGGCGAGTGGTGCGGTCAGCATCACTGTCAAGAGCATCATCCGTGCCTTGATCGGTCGCTGTTAGCGCATACCCAGCCGGCGGCGAGCCAAACTGGACGAAGTAGCGGCCGGGGGGCAGGTTGGTGAAGCTGTAGTTACCGTTGCTATCGGTTGTGGTGGTCGCCACCAACTCATCATCGGCAGTGCCGGCAACACCATCATAACCGGGCCGGAAGAGACTCACCTGCACGCCACTCACACCCGGTTCACCAGCATCTTGGATACCGTCGTAGTTAAGATCATTCCACACCCGATCGCCAAGGCTAGCGAGCGTTGCTACCAAACCGGCATCCCAGCGCAGATCGGTCTGATTGGCAGCCAGCGTAATCACCGCCGTAAGACCGGTTGCGTCAGCATCGCTATCGAGGGCATCGTTCGCCCCTTGATCGGGCGTGGTGAAGCTATAACCGGCGGGCAGATTGCTAAAGCGCACGCGGTAGCTATCAGCGTTCAGACCGGTAAAGCCATAACGGCCAGCGCCATCGGTGACGGTAATGGTCGGTTGCACACCCGGAGTCGCCGGATCGCTATCGATCGGATTACCGCTGCCATCGAGCAACTCAACCGTCACCCCGGGCACACCGGGTTCACCATTGTCTTGGATACCGTTATTGTTCGTATCGAACCAAACCCGATCACCCAGCGCAGCGCCGTTGATAAAGCCGAAATCGAGCGTCTGGTTACCGTTGGCATCATCGCCGTCGTTCACCGGCTCGCTACCTGCCGCAAGGGTAATCGGCAACGAGCGCACAACGCCGCCGATCAGATCGCCGTTATCATCGTGGTCAACATCGTTATCGGGATCAGGCACCGGATCGTTGCCGCTGCTGGTGCGCATACCGAATAAGGCGCCGCCGGGGGCGAAATTGCTGTCATCAACCACCACAATGTAGTCGCCGGCCGGCAAATTGGTAAACTGGTAATACCCAGCTTCACCGCTAACCGTCATCGTCACCGAGCTGCCAAGGTATTCACCGGCATCAGGCTGACCATTGTTGTTGACATCGCGGAACAGGCTCAACGACACACCGTTGATACCGATTTCGCCATTCGCCGGCTCATAGCGACCATCATTATCGCGGTCGTACCAAACTCGATTACCCAGCCGGAGCGTACCAGTCGGCGCAACTAGACCCGCATCACGGCTGCGGTCAAACTGATTAGCTGCCAATGTAAAGACTGTCGTGCGACCCGTCGTTTGATTGGCATCCGAGTCTTGCTCGTCATTCGTACCGGCGTCAGCAGTAGTGAAGCTAAACCCAGTCGGCAACACAAACTCAACAAAGTAACTGCCCGGAGCAAGATCGCTAAAGATGTAGTAGCCGGGGTTACCAAGCAAGTCATCAGCGGTAACGGTCGTCGCCACCAGCGTATTATCTGACCGGTAGAGCCGCACGGTCACGCCATTGACGCCATCGCCGGGAGGTTCATCTTGAATCCCGTTGCCATTGCGGTCAATCCAAACATAATTACCGACCGCCGTCATGGTGATCAAGCCAACGTCCCACGTATCATCATTCTCACCAGACACCAGCTCGGTCACAGCACTGTAGCGCGAAGTCGGGTTGATGTCGGAGTCGCGCGTGTCATCACTGCCTTGATCAGGCGAGGTAAAGCCATAGCCAGCCGGCGGTGTCACTTGAATGTAATAATTACCGGGCGGAATATCATCAGGATCAGAGAAGAGATAAAAGCCGGGATTACCATCATTATCAGGGCCAGAGATCGTAAAACCAACCCAGCGGTCGCCAACGCTCGGCCCGGGGATACCATCGTTATCCTCGTAGAAATCGATCCTGGCACCATTCACCCCACCTTCGCCGGGGTCTTGGACACCATTAAGGTTAGCATCAAGCCAAACATAATTGCCATACGACGGCGGAATCACGGCGCCACGTTCGATGCCGACGCGCGGCGGCTCGGCGGCCAACAGCGGGTTGCCGTTAACATCAGTGGCCCGGTAGCCAAACGAGTTCCAAGCCACCTCGCCGGGAGTGCCACCAACCGGTGCGCGCATTGGCCACACAATCTCGACTGCATCTTGCGGATACAAAATGCGATTACCGAAATTGATCCGCACCGAGCGCACGGTAGTAATATCAGCCGGCAACGACGTTGACCAAAGCGGATCGACACAGCCGGGTGAATCGATCGGATTCCCATCTACGTCGGTCAGACCGAGATCAGGATTCCGGCATGGATTATTGGTCGTGCTGTAATAGACTGTCGCGCCATCAGGCACGCTAATCGGACCGGCCAAATAGGGCTGCCACTGGCTGTCGCGTGGATCGGTAAAGCGCACCACGCCAACATCGCCCACCCACGGCAAAATATCGATCAACACCAGATTGGTCAGCGCGACCGAATTGGTGTTGGTAATGATCAAACGGTAATCGGCCATACCACCGGGCGTTGTCTGACCAACATCTGGATCGCGCGACCATCCGCTATCGAGCTGACCCATCACCCACTTCGCCGAGCTAGCGTTCGCTGCTGCGGCTAAACTCAGGCTCGTAATTGACGACGTGCAAAGTAGCTCGGTGATATTACCATCACCATCAAAGTCATAGGTATCAGGCGTTTGCTGACTACACCGATCGATAAAGATTTCGCCGGGCTGGTTAGCAAAGCCAGCCAGTGCAGCAGCATTGTTAATCGTTCCACTCAATGTGCGCGGATCAATGCGTGCTTGGAAACGAATGATAAACGACTCATTCGGCGGCAAGCCGTAACTATCCCAGCGCCAGCGCAGCAAGGTGCGGCCGGTGCCGTTGTAATTCGGGATAGTCTCGAAGACCGGATCAGGCGCACCGGCGGGGCGCGACACCACTGACCAACTGCCGGGCACATAATTCAGGCTCGTCACCAGCAAATCGGCCAGTACCGGATTGACCAGCGTGGCAGCAGGGCTACCGACCTGCTCATTACGCAGAGTCACCGTATACTCAACTGTATCACCGGCATACGCAATCGCCGGATCAACCGCCTTGTTAACAATCGCGCGCGCACCGGGTTCGATAATCCGGGTACGCACTTCACTGAGCCGAGTAGAAGTAAAACCATTAAAGGTATACGCACTGGTCGCTTGATTGACAATAACCGCATTTACCGGACTTGCGGCGACTACGGCACTGAACCCATGACCGGTGGCACTGAAGCCAAACGGCAGCGGATCAAGATAGCGCCAGCGAACAGCAGTAATCTGCTCACCGGCAGCTAACGTCAGCGTTGCACACCCGCCGCCACTCGCGGGGGCAATATTGACACAGCTTGTGCTAGTAAAGGGACTGCCGGGTACAGCGGTAAAGGTTGCGTTAAGGTTCGTCGTATATTCGAGCGCAACCCTGATCCCCGGCATATTGCCACCATGCACGGTCAAGCGTGTCACCTGCAACTCCGGCGGTACCGGGTCAGTAATCACCACATCACTAAGCGGCGTCGTCCCGGTATTAACGGCACTGAGCGTATAGGTCACGGTATCGCCGACCAAAGCTGAGTTAGGGCCGGTTTTAGTCGAACCCAAACCGGGCGTAGGCGGCTGGATACGGCGCACGTCATCATCAGTCAGGGTCAATGTCACCGAACCGGCTTGGGCCGTCACATCAGCCATGTTGCGCACTTCCGTACCCACCGGGAATGAGGCGGACGGAAACACAACAACTACTGTACGGGTAGCGCAGAGACTACTCGGCACAGTTAGGCTAGTCGCTGGCCACGTCACCGTATTGGTGGTCGGATTATAGGTACCGCCATCTGAAGCGCTCACAAACGTAGCACCAGCGGGCAGGGTATCAACAATCTGGACATTCGTTAGATTAAGCGAACCAGAACCATTATTCGGGATACAAACCTGCACCTGATAGGTCGTCGGCACATCAGGCGCACCACCGGAGACAAAGGTCTTGGTTACGACGGCACGCGGTTCAGCGCGGGCTGTAATCGTCAGCGGGTTCGAGAGCCGTGGTGGCGCAGTGGTCGAGCGCATCTCGGCACGCAGGGTGGCGGTGGTGCCATCGGGGGTAGTGCCGGCGGGGAAGCGCACCCGCAATTCGAGTCGCCCAGAGTCACCGGCGGCTAATGGCGCATTGAAAGCCCATGTCACCGTGCGGGTGGCCGGATTATACGATGGTGACGTGCCGGAACCAAGGGCTTGGACATCACCGGCGCCGCCGGCTAATTCGGGTGGGAGAACAACTGTAACGGTCGCATTTTCACATGGGGTATTAACAACACTTGAACAACTGTAATCAACGTTAATCACCGACCAATCGCCGCTATTCACTACTGGAAAATTGGTGCTAAGCACTATGTTAACTGTAGCGTTGGCAAACGCTACATCTGGTCTGAGACCAACAAAGGCAACAGCGACGATTAACAACAGACTAAGCAACGAGCGGCGCACTACAGCGAGGTTTACCATGAAACTAACCTTTACCAACAACGTGTACTACTGCGATGGCTTTCGGAATCAGCCGAAGGCCGACCGAAATGTCTAGGTCAAGTATATCTTCGGCGCGAACCAGTGCATTACCAACTACTTAGGGATACACGCAGCAGTAAAAAGAGAGTGTAATGACACGATGCTTCTCTTCCCGTAGGGAAGAGGGTCGGGGTGAGGGGTATGCCCCCCGGCACCGCCAGTCCCCTTCCCCCCTCTTTCCCACGGGGAGAGGATCGGGGTGAGGGGCATGCCCTGCGTCCGGTAGAACTATGCAACATTCGCCGTTCGATGTTAGAGCTGCGCTTCCGTGCGACTCTAGGGGCGTTGCCTATTCACCAAAAACAGCACGTCGCAACCATCTTACTTTTGCGTAGAGAGTTCACAACCAACTACGAGACTATTCGCTGCCCAGATAGTACCGAGTGCCGTGCAATTGATAATTATACCTGTTTAATTGAGATTTCACTTATGTGATTGAGCTTTCCAAAGGGGTAAAGAAAATGATCACATTTGAGCTACTGAGTTCCAACGTCTAAGAAATAGCATATATGCAAAATTTTGAAGTTGACAAGCGATTGCACAATTTTTGCAAATATTGCACACACCTGTAATATATGCTATACTCACGGCGAAAAGCACATCCCGAACGCCTCCATTATCTACAATGATAGGTTGCCGCGTCTGCCAACAGCAAGTTAGTCGTTGCACCCGAAAAAAGTAGTACGCAGTCTGCGCTACAGGTCATTCGTTTCATCTAACCAACTAGAAAGGTGTGCGTGATGGGTCTGCTCCGTTTCGCCGTCAAAACCTTTCGTCTCTCGCTCATGCGGGTAGGCGCCGGATGGATGTTCGCGCTGTTGACGTTCAACTTCAACCGGGTCACGATCGCCGACCTCGGTGCAATGGCAGTGATTGTCACTACACTGATCGGCCTACACCACTTCATCTCGTTCTTCCAAGTCTACTGGGGTCGCTTCACCGACCGTTACCCCATCTTTGGGCTACGACGCACACCGTATGTCATTCTGTCAAATGTTGGGGCCGCGCTGATCTTTACGGCCCTGCCAAGCATTGCGGTTGGGCTAGGCGAACGGTCGCTGGCAGCTACACTTGAAGCCTTCGGGTTGATCTTCCTCTTTGGCGTGCTGATGGCGATGAACGGCAGCTCATCGAATGCGCTGATCGCCGAGGTAACAACGCCGAAAGAGCGTGGCGCAGTGGTGGCGTTCATCTGGGCGACGGTAATCATCAGCGGAATCGTCTCGGCGGGAGTGTCACGGGTGATTATGCCCCAATACTCACCCGAAGCGATGCAATACCTGTACAACCTCACACCAATCATCGTGACCATCACCGTCCTGCTCGGCGTGGTCGGTCTTGAGAAACCAATTACCCCAGAAGAGCACCGCAAACTGCTGCTAGCCGCACCGGAAAAGGGCGAGGCTGGCCCGCTGGAGACGTGGCGGGTGGCAACCGGCCTGATGGGGCGCAATCCACAGGTACGCGGCTTCTTCGCCTTTGTACTGCTGGCAATAATGGGCATTTTCCTCCAAGACGCTATTCTTGAACCATTCGGCGCCGAAGTCTTTGAGATGCCACAAAAAGACACAGCGGCGTTCCAGCAAATGTGGGGTGCAGGAGCATTGATCGGTATGCTCGGTATCGGTATTTTATCGAGTATCTTTTCCATTCAGAAAAAGACCATCGCCACACTTGGCGGTCTGGGTGTGGCCGGCGGCTTAGCACTCCTTATGATCTCGGCCCTAAGCCACCACCGTGAAATTATCCAGCCTGCACTCGTGATAATGGGTTTAGGCATCGGCCTCTTCAACGTTGGCGCATTAGCAATGATGATGGAGATGACGGTCGAAGGGCAGACCGGTCTCTATATGGGCATGTGGGGGATGGCGCAGGGCCTCGGTAACGGCTTTGCGAATGTGCTCAGCGGGCTGGGGCACACGGTTATGATTGAAAGCGGCATCGTTACCCCAGCTATGGGGTATGGCTTAGTCTTCGGGCTAGAGGCACTATTGATGGTTATCGCCATCGGCATTTTGCGCGGCATCTCGGTGCAAGAGTTCAAAGGCTTGACGCGGCAAGACCTAACCGCAGCGTTGGCTATGGATACGGCCTCGTAGGATAGCACGGTCTTGTCTGCTAGGCTTTGACGGTGAGTTTCGCACACTGACGCGGGCACACGACCAGCGGCCCGCGTCACTGGAAAGATCGAGTCGGTATGGCGATCGAGATTGCTTTTGACAAGATTGCCGATGTCTACGACGCACAGCGCGGCCATTCGCCAGAGGTAGCGATAGCGATTGGGCAAGCAATTGTCTCTCAGACTGGAATTGGCGCGCAGGTGCTTGAGATCGGGATTGGCAGTGGCCGGATCGCACTGCCAACGGCGGCAGCCGGAGCGCAGGTTACCGGTATTGACCTCTCAACCGCGATGTTAGCAACCGCCCGTGAACGAGCTGCACAAGCCGGTGTACCACTACGGCTGGTTAAGGCCGACGCTCAAACCTTGCCCTTTACCACCGCAACCTTCGATGCGGCACTAGCAGTGCATGTGCTGCATCTCCTCTCTGACTGGCGGACGGCACTCGCAGAAATGGTGCGTGTCGTCAAGCCGGGTGGGGTCATCATTCAGGGGATCGATTGGCGCGATCCAGCATCGTGCGTCGGCCTACTGCGCGGGCAATTGCGGCAGGCAGTCATGGAATTGTTGCCCGGCGCGCGCCCTCCCGGCGCCGGTGCTGCGGTTACGCAACACCTCGCCAAATTGGGCGCACCGGCAGGTGAACCGATCACAGCAGCGCGCTGGGAACGGGCAATCAGCCCTGCCGAGGTCATTGCCGGCATGGCCGACCGGATTGACGCCGAAACGTGGGCACTCGACGACGAGGTCTTGCAACAGGCGATCAAACGAGTGCAAACGTGGGCGAGCCAGCGCTGGTCTGATCTTCACGAACCGCAGCTCGTTGAACATCGCTTTCTGCTGACAGTTAGCCGTACCAGTATCGCAACGCCGGCATAGCGCGGATGAGGTGGAGGATCGTATGTACACGCCCGAACAATTGGAGCGACGTAACCGCTCGCCGTGGACAAAAGCCCAATTTATTCTGGCTCCGATTCAATTCATCGTCTTTATCATCAGCTTTGCTCTCGTCATACGGTACCTTGCAACCGGTGAAGGATACTGGATCGCTACTGTCAGTGTGTGGATCAAGATTGCACTGATTTGGGCATTGACCATCACCGGCATGCTGTGGGAACACGACATCTACGGCAAATATTTTATGGCGCCCGAGTTCTTCTGGGAAGACTTAGGGAATCTGATAGCCATCATCACCCACAACGCCTATTTCGTGGCGGTGTGGCTCCACCTCGATAGCCGCACCGTGATGTGGGTGATGGTCTTTGCGTATGTCACCTATTTGTTCAACGCTGGCCAATTCCTCTGGCGCGGGATCCGTTCGGCTAAAGAACGGCGCCTGCTTGAAGCGCAATTACGGGCGCAGTCGGCTAGCGCAGCGAAGGCGCAGTAGCAATGAAGTTGAAGCCATCGTTCGAGGTTGGCTGTGTCACTGAGCAGAGATTACGCTTCGGCGTACTAGAAAGCGATCGACTGTATGCCGATCAAGTCGCGCGCGGTAGTCATCCCGAAACGGAACACGATCGAGATTCGCACGGTGCAGGTCAATGAGCCGAAAGCCGGTGATGTGCTGATCAGGACGGCCTTTACCTCGATCAGCGCCGGTACTGAACGGATGCTGCTCGATGGTCGTCTGCCGCAACCGCAACTCCTCTTCCCAGTCGTACCCGGCTACGAGACCGTTGGGCAGGTGGTGCAAGTTGGTAGCAAAGCGCCGAAGGAATTGCTTGGTCAGTGGGTATACATTGGCGGCGCGCGTTGTTTTCGCGGTGTCAATGCAGCGTGGGGCGGGCAGAGCGAGTATATCACCGCCGAACATGAGCGGGTCGTGCCGTTAGGATCGATCGATCCGGCGACCGGCGTACTGTTAGCACTGGCGGCAACCGCATTGCATGGCGTAAAGATTGGGCAAATCCGACGAACTGATCGGGTACTTGTGTTGGGGCAAGGTATTGTCGGCCAATTGGCAGCGCGGCTGGCAAAACTCGTCGGTGCGCAGCATGTGGCCGTCGCTGACCGCGTTGCTATTCGGTTGGAGGCGAGCCAAGCCGATCAAGTGATCGATGTTACCCGCGAGTCGCTCGATGAGGCCATTGGCGAGTCGAAGGTTGATGTGCTGATCGAAGCGACCGGCTCGATGGGGGCGCTCGCCGGAGCGTTGCCGCTGCTCGCCAACCATGGTCGCGTCGTGTTGCTCGGCTACTACGAACATATCAATATTCCCTACGCGCCGGTCTTTATGCGTGAAGCACAGATCTTAGTTGCCCGTGAATGGGAATTTGGCCCCGACGGCGATTTACCGCGGGTGCGCGACTTGCTCGCGAATGGTGAATTGAATGTCGCTGGTCTACTCACGCACTATGTACCGCTCGACCGGATTCAAGCCGCGTATCGGCTGGCGTTGGAAGATCCGGCTTGCTTGAAAGTGGTTGTGACGTGGCCACAAAACGGAAATGGGCCGGAAGGGGCATAACGACATTCCACCTAGAAAGAGACTATACGCATGCCTGCGCATCCTAAGCAGAAGCAGCCCGGTTCAACCGCACGAATGCTGGCCGTCTACGGCAAAGGCGGCATGGGCAAGTCGTTCTTCACCACCAATCTGGTCAGTAAACTAGCCCTATTGGGAAACCGGGTGCTCCAGCTCGGCTGTGATCCCAAGCACGACAGTTGTAACGCCCTCTTTGGCGGAGTCAGTCTGCCCACGTTGGGGGATGTCTGGCGTGAATTTAAAGAAGCCGGACGTGAGGATGAATTGGCAGTACACCACGTAATCTTTAAAACGACCGTTATGGGCCGGGCAACCGTCTACGGTTGCGAGATCGGCGGCCCTGAAGTTGGGCGCGGCTGTGGTGGACGAGGCATCACCTTCGGCTTCGATATGCTCGAAAAGTTTGGCCTCAGCCAATGGGCGCTTGATTATGTGGTCATGGATTTTCTCGGCGACGTGGTGTGCGGTGGTTTCGCAACCCCCCTCTCGCGATCATTGGCCGAAGAGGTGATTATCCTCTGCGGCAACGACCGCCAGAGCCTCTATGCGGCCAATAATATCGCCAGCGCCGCCAAATATTTTGCCAGTATGGGTGGACGCACTAAACTGCTGGGGTTGGTGGTCAACCGCGACGATGGCAGCGGTGTGGCGGCCCGGTTTGCCGAGAAGATCAACCTGCCCATCTTGGCCAGCATCCCGCTGGATCGCACAGTGCGCGAATTGGCCGACGCTTGCCAGTTGGCGCTGCAAGAACCGCGCTTCGACGCGATCTTCGACCGGCTAGCTCGCCAGATCATCGATCGCACCTTGCCGGCAGTCAAGATGGAAGATGTTCGCCCGCTCGAGTACAAAGAGTTCTTGAGCGTGTTTGGGGCCGAAGAGCCGGACATTGTGCCTGATGGCGCCACCGCAGAAGAACTGTTCGGCGGGCAAACGGCGCGGCGGCCAGCGCCGGTGATTACGCTCGGTCTGATGGAACGGGCGGTTGGTGATAAGCCGGAGATGGACGCCCCTACCCGCATAGTTGTCAAGCGACTGCTCAATGAGTTGGGGATGTATGTGACCGAAGCCAACCACGATCCGAAGAAGGGTATGACGTTGACCGTTGATGGGCATACCACTATCTGCATGGGCAACACCGACGATCTTGACAGCAAGATAGCAATTCTGGCCGCGTTGCAGCGATCGGGCGAACAATTCCGCTACGTTGACCTGCGCCGTCCGGCCAGCCCGTTCTACCGATAGCCGGCTTTGTAACCGTAAGCCGGATGATGGAGGTGAGCAATGCGGCTACACCTTGCGACAAAACCCACCGAGTATCGCGTAGCACCGCTGGCGCTGAGAATACGCTGGTGGATTGAGGGATGGATCTGGCGTTGGGGCCAAACCGCAGCAGACTTGCACGCGGACAGCCCAGAGTTGCAACATCCGCTGTGGAGGCGGTAATGAGTGAAGTCGATGAGATTCCTGATTTGAAGGAGCTCAACCGCCTGCTGATCGAGCGGATGCGGGTGAAGCGGCGTCCGGTTGCGATCACCTACTGCTACGATGGGCCGCCACCGGGATACGAACCGGCCAATGTGGTGGCGTGCGCAATCGTGCGCGAAGCCGAACAAGGACGGCGGGTGTATGTTGATGCCGAGCATCATGACTGCTGGGTCGGGCAATATCACCTCGGTCTGAATCCCAATCCGGGGCCATACATTACCGAGGGTGTCTATCTGACTGACGCGCAAGGCTTCTATACGCCGGAAGCAGCGGCCTGCAATAAACAGCAGAGCTACTCGCTGCCAGCGGGCATGATCAAGGCATTGGCCGCCGCGCCGCTCGATGACGTGCCGGATGGTGTGCCGGTCGATCTGATGGTGTGTGTGGTCGATCCACAGCGGGCGATGCAGATCGCCGGGGCAGCCAGCGTGCGGATCGGCACATTTCCGGTTGGTGAATTGGGCGCTAGCGCCTGCGCCTCAATATTCGCTGCGCCATGGCACACGAAAAACTCAGTGTTTGCGATTGGTGACGGCGGCGGACGGATGCATAATCGGCTCGATCCGAGTGAAATGTTCGTTTCCATCCCGCGATCACATTTGCGCTACGTGGTAGAATTAATAGAGAACTTCCGCATTGATCCGCAGAAAATGCGAGAAGTAATTATGCCGTCGTATGCCGCAAAGGCAAAATAGCCGCGAGAGGAGTGAACACTATGCCAAGCGGACTCGGTGAAGCCACGCAAATGATCGGTCCGTTGACGCCAGCCATCCTGTGTTGGGCCTGTTTAATCCTCACTGTCCTTGGCCTCGGTCTGACATTCCTGTGGACGAATGTTACCGCCTATGCACGCCGCACACGCAACGGGCGGAAACCAACAGCCGGATCGGTGGTCAAGACGCAGCGGTAATTCGGCCCATAGCGGGATCGCGGTACACCGGTCGCAAGAGGTTGTGATCGGGTTGTCCTTGTTATCCCGCCTAATTCGGGTTTGATGGGTTGGGCGGGCATCTGCCCGCTCATTCATTTTGCAAAGGTACGACGCAATGACTAAAGAACACGACCAAGCAGTCACGACAGCCGAACCATCAGCAAATGGTGATACTCCGTCTACCAATGCTCCGATTCCACCGTATCCATTTGTGGCCATTGTTGGTCAAGCAGAATTGAAGTTAGCCCTTTTGCTGTGCGTCGTTAATCCGACGATCGGTGGGGTCATGGTGATGGGTCATCGCGGCACGGCCAAATCAACCGCCGTGCGCGCGCTTGCTGCCATGCTCCCACCGATCAAGGCCGTTGCCGGTTGCCCTTACTCGTGCGCCCCCGATCGTACCGCTGGCCTGTGTGACCAATGCCGAGCCGTGCCCAACCAGACTGGCAAACCCAAAAAGCCGAGCGTCATCAATATTCCGGTGCCGGTAGTTGACTTGCCGCTCGGCGCAACCGAAGATCGCGTCTGTGGCACGCTCGATATTGAGCGGGCATTGACCCAAGGCGTGCAAGCGTTTGCCCCCGGCCTGTTGGCCCGCGCCAATCGCGGTTTTCTTTACATTGATGAAGTGAATCTGCTCGAAGACCATCTGGTTGACGTCTTGCTCGACGTAGCAGCGTCGGGTGTGAACGTTGTCGAGCGCGAAGGTATCAGTGTGCGCCACCCGGCCCGCTTTGTGCTGGTGGGTTCGGGCAATCCCGAAGAGGGCGATCTGCGGCCACAGTTACTCGACCGCTTTGGCTTGCACGCCCGTATTACCACCATTACCGATGTCAGTGAGCGGGTGGAGATTGTCAAACGACGCCGTGAATATGACGCTGATCCGTTCGCGTTTGTCGAAAAGTGGTCGAAAGAGACGCAGAAATTGCAGCGCAAGATCAAGCAAGCGCAACGCCGTTTACCCGAGGTGGTATTGCCCGATCCGGTGCTGTACAAGATCGCCGAACTCTGCGTTAAACTCGAAGTTGATGGCCATCGTGGCGAACTAACGTTGGCCCGCACGGCAACTGCACTGGCTGCGCTCGAGGGGCGCAACGAGGTGAACGTGAACGACGTGCGCCGGATTGCGGTGCTGGCGCTGCGCCACCGGCTGCGCAAAGATCCGTTGGAGACGCAAGACGATGCGGTGCGGATCGAGCGGGCAGTGGAAGAGGTGTTGGTGCCGTAACGGGACATATATTGCTGAGGACGAAATGCAGCAGGCATCACAGGCAATTGCGCAATGAGCCGGCTCCGAGGCAACGAAGCGTGATGATGTGCGGCAGTTTCACTGCCGCACGTCATACCAATCCTGCAACTGTGCGACGGCTGCACGAAGCCTGTAATGTGCATTCCACGCTCTATCACAACCGCTCATGTTCCGTTCATCATTGATCATCTGGCAGTGTGACGCGATGCCGCCGATCACGCTGACAGGAGCGCATTATGGCACAGAAAGTGAAAGAACTGCCGTCAGCGCCGCTCCCGTTTACGGCGATAGTTGGCCTTGAGACGGCCCGGCAGGCCCTGTTGTTGCTGGCGGTCGATCCGATGCTGGCCGGGGTGGCAATTGGCGCCGGGGCCGGAACCGGCAAGAGCGCACTGGTGCGCGCCTTTGCCCGTATGCTGGCCAGCGGGCGCGAGTTTGACCCCACCTTGCCCTGCAATTTGGTCGAGATGCCGGTCGGTGTAAGTGAAGACCGACTCTTGGGTGGGATTGATATTGAGGCGACGCTGGCCTTGGGCGAGCGGGTGCATCGCAGCGGGTTGCTGGCGCGCGCCAACGGCGGCTTATTATACGTGGATAGCGTCAACCTGCTCGACGATAGCACCATTAACCACATTCTCGGTGCGCTGGATAGCGGCGTGGTGCGGGTTGAACGCGAAGGGATTTCGGTGGTGGAACCGGCCCGCTTTGCGCTGCTGGTGACTTATGATCCGGCAGAAGGGCCGCCCCGTCGCCACTTGCTCGACCGGCTCGGGTTGATCGTGGCCCCAATCGGCAAAGCACCGGTGACGACGCGGGCCGAAGTGGTGCGGCGTAATTTGCAACCAAACCTCGATTATGAAGACGATGAGGCATTGGTCTTGGCCGGCGTGTTGGCAGCACGGGAACTGCTGCCAACGGTGACGATCACCGACGAGCAGATCCGGCAATTGAGTATGACTGCTTTGGCGTTGGGGGTCGAAGGCCACCGGGCCGATATGTTTGCGATGCGGGCAGCGCGGGCAGCGGCGGCGCTGGCCGGACGCGACACGGTGAGTAACGAAGATCTCGAACTGGCGGTGCGGCTGGTGATGTTGCCGCGCGCAACCCGGATGCCGGAAATGACGCAGGAAGAGGTGCAACCGCCGCCGCCTACCCCCGAACCGGCGCCGCCACCGCCGAGCCAGCGCGATGAAGAGGACGAGCAGAACGACGAAGAGGATCAACCACCGAAACCGCCGGACGAAGAGCTGACGGTGGAAGACCTGATTTTGGCGGCGATGGAGACTGAGGTGCCGCCAGATATTCTCGAAACGCCATTCACAGTGCGGCGGCGCGGGCGAAGTGGCTCACGCGGCACGATTTCGGGCCAGCGCGGGCGGCACATCCGCTCGGTGCCGGGCCGTCCGGCGCAAGGCCGGCTTGATGTGATCGCAACGTTGCGCGCAGCAGCGCCGTGGCAACGCTTGCGGGCCAGCGAGCATCCGTATCATCAGCACCGGCGCGGGCGCATCCATTTGCGGGCCGATGACTTGCATATCAAAAAGTACCGCTCGAAAGCGGGCACCCTCTTCTGTTTTCTAGTTGATGCCAGCGGCTCGATGGCACTGCACCGGATGCGGCAAGCAAAAGGCGCGGTTAATGCTCTCTTGCAACAAGCCTACGTGCATCGCGATCAGGTCGCGTTGCTCGCCTTCCGTGGTGAGCGAGCCGATCTGCTGCTCCCGCCATCGCAGAGCGTCGAGCTGGCAAAACGGGCGCTCGATGTCTTGCCGACCGGTGGCGGCACGCCGCTAGCGGCGGCGCTGCTGGCAGCGTATCAGATTAGTGAACAGGCGCGAGCGCGTGGCATCTTCCGTACCACCATCGTGCTGATCACCGATGGACGGCCCAACGTCCCGCTCAAAGCTGACCCGACGATGGATAAAAACCGCCGGCTCGAGCAGGCCCGCCAAGAGGTACAGCAACTGGCCGGACGATTGCGCGCCGCCGGCATCGGAGCTGTAGTAATTGATACACAGCGTAGCTTTGTTTCGCGGGGTGAAGCGCAACAATTGGCGGCATGGCTGGGTGGACGCTACGTGTATCTGCCGAACGGGCGCGGCGACCAGATCGCCAATGCCGTGATCGCGGCGAGTGAAGAGACGTAGCGGCGAGTTGGACGGGTAACAACCCACGGGCAAGCGGCATGGAGTGCGGCAGTTTGACTACCGCACTCCATCGACGGTTATCGCCAAGATATTGGTATTGCGAGGGGGCGTAGCCCCCGAAGGAATCTCCGGCTGTAGCAGGCATAACCGCTGAGTGGTTACCTTTCACACTCGCGGGGATTGCTGTGCCGCGCAAGGCGCGGCGCGCAATGACGTCAGGAAAGCGACGCGCGCTATCCCCGCTAGCGCCAACAAAACACCGGCAACCATAGAGGTTGCCGGTGTTCGTGCCTCTGGCACCCCGCCAGCAGAGGGAAGAGGAAGGTGGAAGAGGGGCAACGGGGAGCACAAGAGGCGGTGTACAGTTCGTGAGGTTTGCTACAGTTGCCTCTCCGCTGGCGGGCAGCGCCGTCTTCACTTACCTGTAGCATATGCCTTGGAGTTACAACGCGGCAATAGTTCTTTGATACCCTTTGCGATGAACCATGTGGCTCGCATCTATTGGTATTGACTTTGCGTCTGAGCTGAACTCATTTCAGTCAGAATCTCAATTCGTCAGCTTAGACCCTCTCGCGCAAGGAGCGAGCTAGGTCTTGGGTAAATGATATTGAATTATTACGGCGAATATATAATTACCATATCTTGCAAATGTCCCGACCGTAATATCTTCAGTTCGATCGAGACCATGAAAAGCCGCATGACTTGATTTAGCGAGATTATCAACCAATTTTCGGGAAAGATGATGATCAAACAGGAATACCGTAATTATTCGCTCACGATCAGCAGCAAAGACCAGACAAGCCTTAATGTCTTCCACAGTTAGAACAGGAAAGTCTGCCAACATTTCCGCAACGCTCATTCTAGCAGCGAGACAAGATAAAATATCACAAACTACATAGCGTAAACTACGAATAATTGGCTTACCACTACGGATAGCAGGATTGACGATAATCATCAACTGATACGTTTTGCCCAGATGCACCTTAACTGCACCGATAACGTGCGAACTTATTGCAGGATTGTAGTGCATCAGCTTGCCTTCATACAAGAGACGCTACCACGCTTAGCAACACACCGGCACGCAACCCGATATGCGGCCAAGATATGCTACAATCAGGAATAGTACGATCAATAGCTCAACAAACTGTTGCCTATGCCGCCCAAACCGCGAGGCCCAACTTTGTTTGACGCGCAACGCCAACAGGCGTTGCAGAATCAGGCGCCGCTGGCAGCGCGTATGCGCCCGCGCACGCTCGATGAGTTCGTCGGACAGGGCCACATCATTGGCGAAGGCAAGTTGCTGCGGCGAGCGATTGCTAACGATCAGCTTTTCTCGCTGATCTTGTGGGGTCCGCCAGGCAGCGGTAAGACGACACTGGCCCAGATCATCGCTAACAGCACCAATGCCCACTTCGAGCCGCTCAGCGCGGTGAGCGCCGGGGTGAACGATCTGCGCCGAGTAGTGCAAGAGGCCAAAGACCGGCTCGGCATGTTTCAGCAGCGCACAGTCGTCTTTATTGATGAAATCCACCGTTTCAACAAGAGCCAGCAAGACGCCATCTTACCTTACATCGAAGATGGCACGATCATTCTGATCGGCGCGACGACCGAAAACCCATCATTTGAGGTTAATTCGGCCTTGCTCTCGCGGGCGCGGGTCTTTACGCTGGAAGCGTTGCGCGATGACGAGATCGGTATCTTGATCGATCGAGCCTTGAGCGATCGCGAGCGCGGGTTGGGTGAGTTGAAGATTATGCTCGCCAGCGATGCGCGCAGTTACTTGATCAATATGTCAAATGGCGACGCTCGCACCGCGCTCAACGCGCTCGAAGCAGCGGCCCGCTCAAAGCCACCGGCGATCGGCGAGACGCGCTTGATCACGGTTGACGATATTCGCGATGCGTTGCAAAGCCGGGCCGTGCGCTACGATAAACACGGCGAACTGCACTACGACGCCATCTCGGCGCTGCATAAGAGCGTGCGCGATAGCGATCCCGACGGTGCGTTGTATTGGCTGGGGCGGATGCTCGACGGCGGCGAGGATCCGCTGTACATTGCCCGCCGGTTAGTGCGGATAGCAGTGGAGGACATTGGGTTGGCTGATCCGCAAGCCTTGCCGCAGACGATTGCCGCCCAACAGGCGGTGCATTTTCTCGGCCAGCCGGAAGGCGAATTGGCGCTAGCGCAGGCGGTTGTTTACCTCTGCCTCGCGCCGAAGAGCAATGCACTCTACCGGGCTTACGGCGCAGTGCAACGCGACGTGGCCGAAACGCGCAACGAGCCGGTGCCGCTCCATTTGCGCAACGCACCCACCGAGCTGATGAAACGGCTGGGGTATGGTCGCAGTTACGAGTACGCTCACGACCTGCCAGAAGGGCGGTCTGATCAAGAACACCTGCCGCCGAATCTGGCGGGGCGAATCTACTACGAGCCGACCGGACGCGGTTTTGAGGCGGTGGCCCGCGAACGGTTGGCGTGGCGCGAAGAGCGCCGGCAACGCTCAACCCCGCCACCTACCACACCAACGCCGGCGGAAGAGCTGGCCCCCGGCGAAGAACCACAGCTACCGCCAGAGGACGTACCGCCGCGACGGCGCGGCAAACGGAGCACACTGTAGGGGCATAGCGCTGCTATGCCCCGACCGAGGAACATATCAATGATCGACCGAGCACAAGTCGTTATTATCGGCGCAGGCGTGATTGGCGCGAGTATTGCCTTTCATTTGGCCGAACGTGGCCTGCGCGACGTGGTTATCCTTGAACGCGAAGAGACCGAAATCAGCGGCAGCACGGCTCGCTCGGCTGCCGGGGTGCGCCACCAATTCTCGTCGCGCATCAATGTCTTGCTGTCGCGCTACAGCATCGAACGACTGCGCCACTTCGAGGAAGAGGTCGGCGGCCACGCCGAATTGCGGCAGGTGGGGTATCTGTTCCTGATTAACGACGAAGCGACGTGGGCGCAGTATCTGCGCAACGTGGCGATGCAACGCGAGCTGGGGGTGCGGGTTGAGACACTGACGCCGGAAGAGGCGGCGCGTTTTGTGCCGCAAATGCGGATCGATGACTTGATCGGGGCCACCTTTGGCCCTGACGACGGCTACTGTGATCCCTACGGCATTGCGCTCGGCTACCTGCGCGCTGCGCAACGTCACGGTGTACGCCTGCGCCGTGGCACGCCAGTGACCGGTTTTCAGATCACCGGCGGGCGCGTGACGGCGGTAGAAACGCCGTCTGGGCCGGTCGGCTGCGACATTGTGATCAACTGCGCCGGGCCGTGGGCAGGTGAAGTAGCGGCGCTAGCCGGTCTCGACTTGCCGGTGCGACCCTACCGCCGCAACGTCTATATGACCACCCCCTTCCCAGCGATCAGCGCGCCGATCCCGTTGACGATCGATGTTGGCACCGGCTTCTACATGCGGCGCGAGGGGCAGAGCATCTTGATGGGTCGCTCGAACCCAGCCGAGCCAAGCAGCACCAATACCACGGTGGATTGGGATTGGCTGGAGGCGGTGATTGAAGCCGGCATCCACCGCTTCCCGATTCTGGAGACGGCAGGGTTGGCCGAACAGCAGTGTTGGGCAGGCTTGTATGAAATCACGCCGGATCACAATCCGATCCTTGGCCGGCATCCTGATTTAGCAGGTTATATTGACGCCAGCGGCTTCAGCGGCCATGGCATCATGCACGCGCCAGCAACCGGTTTGTTGATCGCCGAAGAGGTGATCGACGGGCGGGCGCATACGATTAATATTGACGAGCTGCGGATCGACCGGTTCCGTAGCGGCAAGCTCGCATCCGAATTCAATGTTATCTAACGAGGTGATGAACCATGACGCTTGATGAAGCGATTGCCGAGATTCAGCGCCGGATTGCCGCTGCCAGCCCTAGCGCGGTCACACGGGTGACGCGCGTTTCCGCCGAAGAGGCTAGCATTCGGGCTTACGCCCCCGCCGCCGACGAGCAGGCGATCAAGAATGCGACGAATGAGTTTACCATTTCGCTGTTGACCAACGAGGGCCTTGACGTGCAGGTGCTGGTGTACGACATCACGACATCGTTGCCGCCAGAGGAGTAGGGGAACGGGCATATCGCACATACGATACATATCCTTAACAGATCACAAAAGCTATTGTTTGGGTAGCATCGCAGTGACTCCGCCTCCAGTTGCCTTGAATGGCACGGAGCGCGGGGTCATATTTCATTGCCAAACTAAAACGTCAGTGCTTAAAAAGTGAGCGAACGTTCAAGTTAGTTGTAGGCTTCTATTGCTATCACGCTTACTAGAAGATGATACACCTCAATCTCGACAAGCCTCAGCGATGGAAGCAAGACATTGAGCAATCAATATTTCAATCGCTGGTTCATCACATTTGCTCCAGAGACGTTCCGAGCAGCGCGTGAAGGCACTATTACGCCCTCAACAAACATTGCAGATTTGCGCTTAATCACGCCAAGCGAACCCTATTATTCGTAACGAGCAAGAGCGTCGCCAACCTTCGTTTGATAGCAACATTTCGCGAACAGCATTGATATACCAAACAATCAGTAGCTAGCACCATGCTGATCTCGACAATGCGCGCCAGTACATACGCTGTTCGATTGAACATCACTGGATAGATCAACATTCCACATAGATGTCGTTATGCAAACCAAGAATGCGCTCCCTTAACAAATTCCCATTTTTATTGAAGCGAAGCTAGCCGGTGATTTCGTTAACCTAAGCAAGCGCCGGAAAGAAGCAGCCAATAAGATGCAACATATACGAGCAGCGTGTGGTGACAACATCCGGTACGTATTATTTCTGGCCGGAAGTGACTAGGGAAGAAGTAGTACAGGTAACATTGTGGTGAACCGCTCCTACCTCACCCCCGCTCGTCATTCATCAACACCTGCTGCAACTGCCGTTTAAGGCGGGCAAAGGCTGGGTCGGTGACGAGGGTGTACGAGCGCGGGCGAGGCAGCGCAACGCGCAGCTCAAGCGCGATGCGGGCCGGGCGCGGGGTGAGGACGTAGATGCGGTCGGCAAGGATGATGGCCTCGTCGATGTCGTGGGTGACGAGCAAAACCGTGCGGTCGAGCCGATCCCACAGGGCGAGCAGCCACTGTTGCAACTGGGCACGGGTGAGGGCATCGAGCGCGCCGAAGGGTTCGTCGAGCAGCATGATCGGGCGGTGCCAGAGGACGGTGCGCAGAAAGGCGGCGCGCTGGCGCATGCCACCCGACAGCAGGGCTGGGCGGGCATCACCCCAGCCTTGCAAGCCAAAATCGGCCAGCAGCGCGTGCGCTTCGCGGCGGGCCGCCGCCACATCGCCGCCATGCACCACCGTCGCCAGCACCGCGTTCTCGATCACCGATAACCACGGGAGCAGGGCGTCGCGTTGCGGCATATAAGCCACCTGCCCGCGCCGGCCCGTCACATCCACACCGTCGATACGCACGGCACCGGCATCGGGTCGTTCAAGGCCGGCAATGATGTTAAACAGGGTCGTCTTGCCGCTGCCGCTCGGCCCAATTACGGCGACAAACTCCCCCGCCGCGACCTGCATGCTCAGCCGGTCGAGCACCAGCATCGGCCCGGCGGGAGAGGTGAACGTTTTGCTGATGGAGTGTAGTTCGAGGGTTGGCATTGCGTTAGTTACCGAAGGGAGACAGCGGCGCTGTGTCCATACGGCGGTTACGGCAAGAAATCGTTAGTAAAGGCCTTTTCCGGCTCGATCATGCGCGCAATAAGGTTGCGTTCGGCCATCCATTGGGCGTAGGTGCGCCAAACCGCAAGCTTCTGCTCACCCCAACGCGGCGCTTCGGCCTGATATTGGCCGGCCAAATATTGCTGGCTGCGCCGCACCAGCTCGGCGTCGAGTTCGGGCGCAGCCTTAAGAAGGATATCGGCAGCTTCGGCGGGCTGCTCGATGGCAAAGCGATACCCGGCGCTCGTTGCGGCGAGGAACCGTCGCACCAGATCAGGCCTCTCGGCGATCAGCTTTTCACTTGTAATTATGACCGGCGTATAGTAGTCGGGGATGCACTGCACATCGTTCATCATCACAATATTGAGCGGCACACCGCGCACCTCAGCTTCAATGCCGGTCCAACCTTTGAAAATCCAGACAAAATCAACTTCATCGCGTTCGGTGGCGACAAAAAAGTCGGAACTACCGATGTCAACAAACTTCACCTGATCAAACTGTTCACCGGCCCCAACACATTCAAGCAAACCACGGATAACCGCTTCTTCGACAGGGGAGCCAAACGCACCATACTTCTTGCCAATGAAATCGCGCGGGCTGGTGATGCCCTCTTCGGCGCGGCTGGCAAAGCCACTGGTGTTGTGCTGAATAATTGCAGCAATCGAGACAATTGGCACTCCCTCCACACGGGCTTGGGTGACACCTTCTTGATACGAAATGCCAAAATCAAGCCGGCCAGCAGCCACCAACTGCTCGACCGTGCCGCCCTCTTGCGCACCGAGAATCTCGACAGCGAGACCTTGCTGCGCGTAGTAGCCTTTATCTTGGGCCACATAGAGACCGGTATGATTGGTATTCGGCGTCCAATCTAATCCAACGCGCACGTTGGTTAAAGGAGTCTGAGGGGAAGACGGTGTTGCAGTCCCACTACCACACGCAGTCAGCACCATCATCAGGGTAAATAACAACCATCTGCGCATTAGCGTTCTCCCTTCCAAAACACGATCCAGCGTTCAAGCAGGCTAACCAAGGTGAAGAGAACAATCGTTAGTAACGATGTCACCAGTGCGGCGACAAAGACTTGATCAGTACGGAAGGCACGCAGCGAGCGTGCAATATAGACGCCCAAACCGGCGCTGGCGCCGATCCATTCGGCTAACACGGCACCGATCACACTGTAGGTAATCGCAACCTTAATCCCGGTGAAGATAGCCGGCAAAGCAGCGCGCAACCGCAACAGGCGGAGCAGTTGCCAATAGTTGGCCCCCATTGCCTCAAGCAGACGACGCTGGTCGCGATCGGCCCCTTGCAGACCGTCGATGGTATTGACCACAATCGGAAAAAAGGTAATTAGCGCCACCACCAGCACCTTGGGCAAGAGACCAAACCCGAACCCGACGACCAGCAGGGGTGCAATCGCCACGATTGGCACCGTCTGCGACGTAACCAGCAGCGGATAGATAGCGCGGCGCAGGAGCGGTGAGGCATCGAGTGCCACGCCTAACCCAAATCCAGCTACCAGTGCCAGTGTAAAGCCGGGGATCGTTACCGTGAGCGTGGCTATGGTATGCTCGGCTAACACCGGCAGACTTGTCACCAAAGTGGTAGCAATGCGGGATGGTGATGGCAACAGCCATGCCGGAACGGCCCAATACCAGACCAGCCCTTCCCAGAGCAGCAGCAAACTGATGACGAGCAAAGCTGGCGGGCCATATTCAATCAAGCCGGTGCGCCACGATAGGCGGGTGGGAGCAGTGACCGGTGTCGTGTGGATTGGTGCCGAAACCTCTTCACTCATACTTCGCCAGCTTCTCGGCAATTGACGAACCATTCGGATCGTAATCTATCTTGATTAGGGTAAAGACCCGGCTGGCGCCAGCGGCCAGCACCGCCTCTTGCGCCCGCTTAATGACCGCCATAATCGCATCGTAATCACCTTCGATCGTTGTCTCCATGGGGCAAACGCGGTAGGTCAAACCACTCTCGGCCACTACCGCGATCGCCGCATCAACGGCAGCGTAGGTCGTCGCTTTATCGGGCAACCCACCGGGCAAGACCTCGAAACTGACGGTGACAGCGGGCATACCATCCTCCTTGTTGCGCCAACAATAAAAACCGCCACTCCAGCGATGGGGAGCGACGGTACCATGACCAGAAAGCCTTCCCTCCGCTGGCATAACCCAGATCAGGTTCAAAGGGTCAACGGCATCAATCGGGCCGCAATCTCAGCCGGGCTCACCCGGCTCCCCTGGCTGCGCAGATGCGCTTGATTCAGTTGTGTTAAGAATGATAGAAGGAAGCGGGCCGGCTGTCAAGCGCCGGAGGTATAGATAGCTACAAAGAGGCAGATAGGTGGTAGAGCAATCTTACAGCAAACGACCGGCGTATACCGGTCGCGCTTGGTGGGCCGCCTCGGATTCGAACCGAGAACCTGTCGGTTATGAGCCGATTGCTCTGCCGTTGAGCTAGCGGCCCGTCTCGCCCTATTATAGCGAGAGGGAGGGGTTGGCGTCAACCAGTTGGCCGCTGGCCAACGACCAGCAACATTGAACGGGTAGGAGGAATCGCAGCAGTAAGCGCAAAAAAGAGCGCTTTACCAAGCACTCGATGGGGTGCGCTAAGCAAGCGACTCGCTTCAAGACCAACTCGCTCCCACGGTGCTTCATACCGCTTGCACACAATCCGAAAACCGGCTTGTTCGACCAACCACGTCAATTCACCCATTGTGTAGGTGCGGCTGTGGGTGGTATAACGCGCCTCGCCTTCGAGCAGCATCTGGTGGCGAAACTCTTCAGGTGTACTGAGACTCTGCCAAAGCAGCATGCGCAGAATTGCGCGGGCACGGCTTTTGAGGTAGAGTTCGTTAGGCGTGGTAATCAACAACCGGCCACCGGGCCGCAAAACGCGGTAAAACTCGCGTAAGATCGGCAACGGCGAATAGACCATATGCTCGATCACTTCGGAAAAGACCACCCAATCAAAGCCAGCATCGGGGTACGGCACCGGTTCGCGTTCGAGATTGACCTGCCGCACTTCAACGCCTAGCCGATCCCAAAGTGCCTTGCGGGTAAAGGGATCAAGGTCAGCGCCACTGACCTTGAATCCAGCTTCAACCAATAGCTCAGTAAACTGGCCGGGCGTTACCCCCACTTCAAGCACACGAGCGCCGTTGGCCGGCCCCATCGCACGTAGCATTGCCGCAAAGCGGTAGCGATGTAGGCGAAAGTAGGCTTCTTTACCATCGGCCCGTGCGCTCTGGGCAACGCGGTCAAACAAGGCAGATTCTTCAACTTTGGTCATGGTTTGTTCGTCAATCATCATAGCGGTTGCCGCCCACAGCAACGCCGCGCCGTATAGTATCATACTCACGACAGATCGGCGAGTCGGGTGTTAACCCACTCGACTGGAAGGAGCGTAACAATGTATCCATCCTCACCTCCCACCACTCCACAGCGCAGTGAACTGAGCCGCCTCTTTTTGCGCTGGCTCATCTACTCGCTAGCGATCTTTGCCGCAGTGTGGATTGTGCCGGGGATCGAGTTTACCGGGCCGGGCTGGCAAATCGGGATTGTCGCTTTGCTGTTCGGGCTGCTAAACGCGCTCTTGCGGCCACTGCTCTATTTTCTCACCTGCCCACTGGTCATTCTGACGCTGGGTCTGTTCGGGCTAGTGATCAACGCCCTTTTGTTGGGGCTAACCTCGGCATTGGCCGATCAACTCGGCATTCATTTCGTGGTTAATGGTTTCTGGCCGGCCTTTTTTGGCGGCATGGTGATTTCCATCGTTAGCACGGCGCTGCAATATCTAGCCGGCGACGTGCAGTTTCGGATCGTGGTTGAACGCCGGCCAAGGAATTAATCGTAGAGACGTTGCAATGCAACGTCTCTACAGTTTTACGCCTCAAATCCGCTCGCGGGCACGGTGAAGCCGAACAGTGCGGGTGAGCAGCGTTGCGCCGAGCAACAACACGCCAAGGAAAGGTATACCGGCGCTCGTGTTGGGTAACGGCGCTTGCCCGCCACTCTGGCCGCCGGCAGCCGGCGGCGTGGGCGTGACGGTAGCCGTGGTTGAAGTGCCGCCACCGATCACGGCGCCAGCAGTTGCGGTTGGGCTAGAGGACGCTGCTGTGGCGATAGCAGTTGCTGTCACCCCCACTGTAGCCGTCGCAGTTGGACTCGTCACTGGCGCAAGTGTCGCGGTCGCCGTGACCACCTGCTGCTCGCCAACCACCAACACGGTGCTGATATTCGAGAATACGGGCCGGCTCAAGCCGCTATAACTCGCCTGCGCCTGCACCACTAACAACGTCCCGGCAGTAACGTTGGGACGGATACGGGTCGCAATCGTGATTTGCACACGCTCACCGGGGGCAAGATCGGGCGCAGTGTACGTCACTGTCTGGCTGCTAATTACCGGATCGGCCCCACGGCTCGCGTTTGCACTCAGTACTTGCAGGTTCGAGGGCAGTACACTCCGTAGGTTCACCGCACTGATCGTCTGCTCAGGATGTGTATTCCCTAACACTACTGTAAAGACCACATCTTGGCCAGCGTAAGCGCTGCCCCAATCGCTAGACAGGCGGAGCAGCAAATCACCTTCGCTAAACACAGCCGGAGCTGGTTGTTCGGTTGGAGTCGGTGTTATTTCCGGCAGCGAGGTTGCTGTTGGCGAAGCCGGAGGCCTTGGTCGCGGCGTTGCAGGCGGACGTGGCGCAACCGTCACCACTGGCGCCGGTGGTGGTGGCTCAGTTGGCAAGACTGACGGCGAGGTTGGTACGGTTGGCGCTGGTGGTGACGTTGGCGCTGGAGGTTCAGTAGGACGCGGCGCCGGCGGCGAGGTTGGCCTTGGCGCTGGTGGTGACGTTGGCCGCGATGTTGCGACCGGTGTTACCACTTGGGTTGGAATTGGTGTATTGGTTGTTATTGGCGTCACGGTTGGTGATGTTGGAGTTGGTGTTATGGTAACGACGGTGGTCGGGGTTTCTGGGGTTGATGTAACCGCCGGAGCAGTTGGTACTGGTTCTCCGGCGACAGTTACATTTACGACATTCGAGGTGGCAATAGTAAGACTCCCCTGTTCAAGGACTGCCTGATTGGGAATCAGCGTTCCTATGCTTGTTGTTGGGCGAACACGCACTTGCAACGTCACCGATGCCGGATTAAGCGTACTCACCGTGAGTGTGCAGAGCACAGTTTGGCCGGGGAAGCAGGTGCCTGATATCGCCGATACTTCCAACAACTCCAATTGAGAATCCAACACGTCACGCAGGGTAACGGTCAACAGACCCGCACTCTGCGTCGTCACCGCTAAACTGTAACTAAACGTTTGGCCGGGAGCGACATTAGCCAACGATGCAAACTTAGTCACGCGAGTTGTGGCCGGTGTTGGCGACGGCGTCACCGTCTCGACCGTCGGCGTCACCGTCTCGACCGTCGGCGTCACCGTCTCGACCGTCGGCGTCACCGTCTCGACTGTCGGCGTCACCGTCTCGACCGTCGGCGTCACCGTCTCGACCGTCGGCGTCACCGTCTCGACC
>NZ_CALLJH010000067.1:0-10114 GCF_938091255.1 uncultured Chloroflexus sp. | reverse complement strand
TCGCTCTATGGCGGAGGTTTGCATGGAATCGTCCCCCATTGCCGCCTTGCCCGGCCAACCGCCGGGGCCGCGCCTCGCCTTTGCCGGTGATCGCCAACGCCTCGACGAGATCGCCGAGACACTGGCGGCGTTGGCGAATGCCCACGGTGGCACATTGATCATCAGTGGCGGGCGCGGTACGCAGCTCGGCCCGCTGCGCGACCCCGCTGCTGCGACCGAACTGGTACTGGCGGCTGCGCTTTCCTGTACACCACCGTTGATTATTCCACTGCCACACGTGATTGTCTATCAAGAGATGCCAATCTTAGTGGTGGAAGTGCCAGCTGGCCTACCCTACGTCTACGCGGTCAATGGCCGTTACCTCCGTCGCGAAGGTGCAAGTAATCAGCCGCTCTCGCCGGCTGCGCTGCATCGCCTGTTCAGCGAACGGGCTGAACTCGGTTGGGAGCGACAAGCACCGCCTGATGCTACGTTCGCCGAACTTGACCCCGATCTGGTCGCCGCTTACGCCCGTCGCGTTGGGCCGCCCGCCGGTGATGATCCGCTTGCCCTACTTACCCGGCGCGGCTGCCTGATCGATGGTGTGCCAACCAACGCCGGCTTGCTCCTCTTTAGCCGCGATGTCGCGTTGCGTTTCCCCCACGCCGAGATCACGCTCGTGCGCTACCGTGGGCGCGAGCCGGCTGATGTCTTCGAGCGGGAAGATATTTGCGCACCGCTGCCCGAAGCTATTCGCCGCGCCGAACGCTGGCTCAACGAGCATATGCGGCGCGGGTCGCGGATGGTTGGTCTCGAACGTGAAGATTGGACGCAGTTCCCTCCCGGTGCAGTCCGCGAAGCGCTGGTGAATGCGGTCGCTCACCGCGATTACACCGTTCACGGCGAAGGCATTCGTATCACGCTCTTCAGCGACCGGCTTGAAGTCTATTCACCCGGTCGCCTTCCCGGTCACGTTACCCTTGAGAACATCCGTGCCGAACGCTTTTCACGCAATCCGGCCATCGTGCAGGTGTTAGCCGATCTCGGTCTGGTTGAGCGTCTCGGTTATGGGATCGACCGTATGCTGCGCCAATTGGCTGCCGCTGGGCTTCCTCCCGCTACCTTCCGCGAGACGGCTGCCGGCTTTCTTGTTGTTTTGCCCGGCCAACCGATGGCCGAATCGCTGCCCGGCGGCGTTGATACCACTGCGTGGCGGCGGATGGGACTCAATGATCGCCAAATTCAGGCATTGCTCTTCGTAGTTGAGCACCAGCGCATTACCAACCGTGATCTGCAAGAGATGTATCCTGACGTGAGTGCTGAAACGATCCGCCGTGATCTGTCGGATCTGGTTGGGCGAGGGTTGCTACTGAAAGTGGGTGATAAGCGGGCCACATACTACATTCTGAAATGAGCTGATCGTACAGAGGTTGTCGTTGCAACGTCAAATCATCACCGCTCTGGGTATGGTATGAACGACATCATTGTCATTCTCGACCGCCCCCAAAACCCCCGTAACATTGGCGCAGTGGTACGAGCAATGCTCAACACCGGTTTTCGCCATCTGCGGCTCGTCGCGCCGGCCCCGTTCGATCACGAGCTTATCGCGGCAGTTGCGCATCGTCCCGAACCAATCTTAGCGACGTTGACCAGCTACACCGATATGACCAGCGCTGTTGCTGATGTGCGGTACTTGGTTGGCACGAGCGATCGCCCTCACCCCGGCGTACCGTGGCGTAACGATGTTCTCAAAAGAGATGTGTGGTACACTAGATATTGCGGTCGCCTTCCCTCGCGGAAGGCGTGGATTGAAACGGCAGTGGGCGGTAGAAACGCGCCAACGGGCTGTGCATGCCGGCCCAGTGGGTTTGCTCTTTGGTGCAGAAGACAATGGCCTCAGCCGCGCCGAACTGAGTCGCTGCCATGAGATCATTGGATTGCCGGTCGATCCGACGTGCTCTACGCTTAACCTTGCCCAAGCCGTGCTACTCACGCTCTACGAACTGCAACAGGTTTCGCCACCACCAGCGCCACCCGCACCACCCGCTGAACCGCCCGCCGATCTTGCAACGCTTGATCAGCTTTCTGCGATCGTCGACGAACTGCTCACTGCGACTAAGTTTGTCAAAAGTGGCAATGGCCGCGCACTCCATCAACGCCTGCGCACAATCATCACTCGTGCTGCACGTAGCCAACGCGACGCTGCGATTATCACGGCTCTGCTACGCGAAGCAGTGCGACAATTAACACGCCTGTCGTAACCCCACCCATTCACATCTGGTACCTCTTGGCAGTCCTCTGTTATACTTGTATCATCAAATATGTACTTAACTGATAAGTCCGTCTGCACCATTGCTTTGTACTGAACACCAACAATGACCACCCACATCCCACTTGCCGCATTTCGTTCACGCGATTTTCGCTTGCTCTGGTTCGGCAATGTTGTCTCGCTCAGCGGCACCGAAATGACACGGGCGGCAGTGAGCTGGCACATCCTCGAATTATCCGGCGGTGACCCGCTGGCACTAGGTGCAATCGGCGCAGCGCGGCTCGTGCCGCTGGTGTTGCTGGCGCTAGGCAGCGGCGTGCTGGCCGACGCGGTTGACCGTCGGCATTTGATGATTGGCGCGCAGATCGCGATGATGCTCTGCTCACTGGTGCTGGCCTTGACGGCGAATCTTGGTCTGGCCGCGCTGTGGGTCATCTACGCCGTCACCGCTCTCGCCGCCGCCGCCAATACGCTCGGCTTGCCGGCGCGGCAGGCGCTGATCCCCTCGCTTGTCCCTCGCGAACATCTCGCCGGCGCGTTGAGTCTCAATATCGTGGCGTGGCAACTGGCCACCATTGTCGGCCCAACCATCGGCGGTCTGCTGATCGAGCGCGGCGGGGTGGGTTTGGTCTATTGGGTGGATGTGGTGAGTTTTACCGCCATTCTGGTCGCGCTGCTGCTGATGCGCCCGCGACCGCTCGCTGTCGAAAAACGCGACATTAACTTGCGCGCCGCGATCGAAGGGTTGCAGTTCGTCTGGCGCACCCCATTAATCTGGAGCACAATGCTGCTCGATTTTCTCGCGACCTTTTTCAGCGCTGCTACCACCTTGCTGCCGATCTATGCCCAATCAATTTTGCAGGTCGGCCCGCAAGGATTAGGTTTGCTCTACGCCGCGCCATCGGTAGGAGCAGTAATTGCTAGCGTGATCTGTTCGATCTGGGGTGCCGGCAACCGGCAGGGGCCGTTGTTGTTATGGTCGGTAGCGATCTACGGCCTCAGCACCGCCATTTTTGGCCTCAGCACTCATTTCGGCCTCTCGTTGCTGATGCTGGCGATCAACGGCGCTGCCGACACAGTAAGCATGGTCGTGCGCGGCAATATCCGCAACCTTGAAACGCCGGACGAACTGCGCGGGCGGATGGTGGCGGTCAATATGCTCTTCTTCGCCGGCGGGCCACAACTGGGCGAGATCGAAGCCGGCGTCGCTGCCCGCCTGTTTGGCCCCCAACTCTCGATAGCACTCGGCGGCTTGGCCTGTGTACTGATGACCGGCGTGGTCGCCGCGAAGGTACCAATCCTGCGCAACTACACCGACGGGCGCCGACCCGCGCCGGCCACCGCTCCCGCTGCGGCTGACTAACGACGCCTGCTCCGCTGCTCTTGGGCTAACCCGGCAGTTCTCCTTCTTCCAGCCTATGGGAGATGGGGAGAGAGGATGCAGACGGATATTGACAGTTCTTGCTTCCATATCCTACACTACATTATGCAGGAACCACCCTTTGATGGAAAGGAAATACGAACTATGACCATCGAGCGCCCGGAAGCGTTCGTCTTCTTTGGCCCCCAGACCGTCATCGGCCCGGAATTGCAGCCCGGTGACAAAGCGCCTGACTTCAAGCTGGTCAATAGCAAGCTGCAAGAGGTTACATTGGCTCATTTTGCCGGTAAGCCACTGTTGATCAGCGTAGTACCCTCGCTCGATACCGGCGTATGCAGCAAGCAAACCACCCGCTTCAACGAAGAGGCAGCCCGGCTCGCCGGCCAAGCCAACTTTATCACCGTCAGCGCCGACCTGCCCTTCGCGCAGGCGCGCTGGTGTGGCGCTAACAATGCCGACGCCATCCAGACCCTCTCGGATCACCGCGATATGAGCTTCGGCGCGGCGTATGGTACCTACGTGCCGGCCTACCGGATCGAACAGCGAGCTGTGTTTGTGGTGGATAGCGAGGGTGTGATCCGCTACAGCGAATACGTGCCGGTCGCCGGCCAAGAACCCAACTACGATGCCGCGCTTGAGGCACTGAAGGCACTGCTCTAACCAGCGCGATGATAGGCACGGCATACCAGCACTGCTCATTCCACAGCGTCGGTTGCCCGAAAGCATATCATCCCCTTTGCGCTTTTTGCGTCTCTTCGTGGCTATTCTTCTCCAATCGTTCGTAGGGAGCGCTTGCCGCCAGCGCTCCCTTATGCTATACTGCTCGCCGGCATTGCAAAATGCCAAATACGCACACCCTGAGGCGCAGTCGCTCCTGCCGGCCTACTCCGGTACAGGCTGCGAGATACGACGGGTGGAGGTGGTTTCGACCAGAGAAGGAGCAGGAAAGGTATGACTCAAGCATTGCCGCGCGTCGTCACGATTCGAGAATTGCTGGAAGCTGGTGCCCACTTTGGGCACCCCACCAACCGCTGGAACCCGAAGATGAAGCCGTATATCTTCACGGCTCGCAATGGGATCCATATTATCGATTTGCAGAAGACGGTAACTGGCCTAAGCCAAGCGTATCAGTTCATCTCTGACCTGACTGCGCGCGGCGAGAAGATTCTCTTCGTCGGCACAAAGAAGCAGGCCCAAGAGGCGATTATGGAAGAGGCGGTGCGGGCCGGCCAATTCTACATCAATCGCCGCTGGCTTGGCGGCACACTCACCAACTTCACCACCATCAAGCGCCGATTGAAGCTACTGAGCGATCTCGAAGAGCGGCGCGACCGCGGCGAGTTCAACCGCTTAACCAAGGCCGAGGCGGCTAAGCTCGAAGAGAAGATTGTCCGGCTTAATCGCGTTTTCGCCGGCCTGAAGGGAATGGAGCGGCTGCCCGGCGCTGTGTTTATCGTTGATCCGCGCAAGGAAGAGCTAGCTGTGCGCGAAGCGGCGAAAGAGAGCATTCCGATTGTGGCGATGGTTGACACCAACTGTGATCCCGACCCGATCGATTATGTCATCCCCTGCAACGATGACGCGATTCGGGGCATCCGGCTAATGACGGGGAAGATCGCCGACGCGGCCATTGAGGGGATGCGACGGCGCGAAGCGGCCCAAGAGTAACCAATCGCTGTGCAGCTAGGCAGCCGGCTTGATTGGCGGCTACTTTCTCTCAAGATAGGGGGTAGGGTAAGGGGCAAAAAATCGGCTCATCGCCAATATCTCTTGCCCCATCCGCCCAGATCGGTTTACACTTGCGATATGCGCATCCCAAACCTGACCGGTTGCTCAAGGTCAGAGCTGCGCAGGCAGCCTCGACGTGAGGTTGCCGCACTTCGGTCACAAGAGCGCAAACCGACGTTGCACGGGGGGGCGCATGCCCCTCCGTCGCACGATCCGCACTACCCTAATCTACCGGTAACGGCATTGGATAGAGGTTCTTAGGCAAAGGGAGCAAGACTGTGGCAGTATCAATCGAACTGGTGAAGGAATTGCGTGAACGTACCGGCGCCGGCATCAAAGAGTGCCGGGATATTCTTGAGCAGACCGGCGGCAATATCAATAAGGCAATCGAGATTCTACGGGAGCGCGGGATTGAGGCGGCAGCCAAGAAGGCATCGCGCGAGGCGAACGAGGGCCTGATTGGCGTGTATGTCCACTATGGATCGCGCATTGCCGCAATGGTTGAGCTGAGCTGCGAAACCGACTTTGTGGCCCGCACGGCCGAGTTCGGCCAATTGGCCAACGATCTGGCCCAGCATATCGTTGCGCTCAACCCGCGCTTTATCAGCGCGAGCGAAGTGACCGATGAGATGGTAGCCGAGAGTGGCCAAACCCGCCAAGCGTTCATCGAAGAGACGGTGCTGCTCGAGCAGAAGTTTATCAAAGATCCGGCCCGCACCATCGAAGAGAAGATCAAAGAAGCGATCGCCAAGCTCGGCGAGAACATCGTCGTCCGGCGGTTTGTGCGCTACGAAGTCGGCGCTTAACGCACATTGATTGGGCGGTTTGCCAGTCGGGCAAACCGCCTAGTTCTCTGCTTTGCTGCGAGTAGTTCCATGCAACAACCAAAATACCGTCGGATTTTGATCAAACTGAGCGGTGAACAGATCAAGGGTAGCGATGGCGAGGTGATTAGCTACGATATGCTCGACTTCCTCGCGCAAGAGATCGGTCGCGTTCACCGCCACGGGGTTGAGATCGCCGTTGTGGTAGGCGGCGGCAACATTTGGCGCGGCCATCGCGCGATCGAACGTGGCATGGATGCCGCCCAGTCGCACTATATGGGGATGCTGGCGACGATTATCAATGCGCTAGCGATGCAAGATGCACTCGAGCGCCATGGCCTCGATACTCGCGCAATGACCGCCATTAAGATGGATGAAGTGGCTGAACCTTACATCCGGCGGCGCGCCACCCATCATCTCGAAAAGGGGCGGGTGATCATTCTCGCTGCTGGCACTGGCAACCCCTACTTCACCACCGACTCAGCGGCGGCACTGCGCGCCGCCGAGATCCATGCCGAAGTGATCTTGATGGCGAAAAATGGCGTCGATGGCGTTTACGATGACGATCCGCGCCGCAATCCGGCAGCAACCCGCTTTGATCACATTCACTATCTCGATGCGCTGAACCGTGGTCTGACCGTGATGGATAGCACGGCGCTGACCTTCTGTATGGATAATAACTTGCCGATTATTGTCTTTAACGCCATGGAACCCGGCACTATCGAACGGATTGTTATGGGTGAACATGTTGGCACGCTTGTGAGTAGTCAGCGAGGAGGCGCGTAATGCTGAACGATGTAATAACCGAGTATGAGGCGCATTTAAAGAAAGCGACTGAAGCGTTGCGCCATCATCTGGCGTCGATCCGCACCGGACGCGCCTCGGCAGGGTTGGTTGAGCATCTCCATGTCGAAGCCTACGGCACGACTATGCCGCTCAATCAATTGGCCAACATTAGTGTTCCCGAAGCCCGGATGATCGTGATCCAGCCCTACGATGCCGGCATGATCAAAGCGATTGAAAAGGCGATCCAGCAATCTGATCTTGGCCTCAATCCGAGCAACGATGGCCGGATCATTCGCTTGCCGGTGCCGCCACTGACCGAAGAGCGCCGGCGCGAATTGGTGAAGATGGTGCGCCATCGCGTCGAGGAAGTCAAGATTTCGGTGCGTAATCAACGCCGCGATGCGATTGATGATCTCAAGAAGTTGGAAGCCGAGAAATTGATCAGCGAAGATGACTTGCATCGCGGCCAAGAACGGATCCAGCAGTTGACCGACCGTTGCATCCGCGATCTCGAACAGATCGGCGCGGAAAAAGAAGCGGAAGTGATGGCGGTCTAACGCTGTCGCTGAGAGGCGCTATTATTATGAGTCAGGATGGTGTACCGTCCGGCACAAAGATTCCGCAGCATATCGCGGTGATTATGGATGGCAATGGGCGCTGGGCACAACAGCGCGGCCTGCCACGCCTTGCCGGCCATCGCGCCGGCACCGAAAATATCCGACCGATCGTGTCCGAGTGCGCTCGGCTCGGTGTACGTGTACTTACTTTGTACGCCTTTTCGACCGAGAATTGGAACCGGCCATCGCTGGAAGTGCAGGGTTTGATGCAGATTTTGGGCGAGTTTATCGATCGCGAAATCCGTAATCTGCATGCCCAAAATGTCCATTTGCGCCATCTGGGCCGGCTCGATGGCCTAAGCCCCCATCTGCGCGAAAAGGTCAATTACGCGATTGAATTGACCCGCCACAACACTGGTCTGACGTTAGCAATCGCATTTAACTACGGCGGTCGCGCCGATATTGTCGATGCAGTGCGCTCGATCGTCGCCAGCGGCATCCCCGCCGACCAGATTACTGATGATGTGATTAGCGCCCATCTGTCAACCCGCGGTTTGCCCGATCCAGATATGATCATTCGTACCAGCGGCGAACGGCGGATCTCGAATTTTCTGATCTGGCAGTCAGCCTACAGCGAGTACTGGTTTACGCCGGTGTTCTGGCCCGATTTCCGGCCCGAACATCTGCATCAGGCGATTCTTGACTATGGACGGCGCGAACGCCGCTTCGGCGGGCTCCCCGAGTCGAGCTAATACCTTGGCTGCGCGCATCACCAGTGTGGTGGTGCTGTTGCCCTTGATCATTGCCGGCGTGTGGTGGCCGCCAACTACCGCACTGTTAGCCGGCTTGGTGATCGCATTGGCGATCGGTGAGCTGTTTGCGATCTTTCGCCACGGCGGGTATGCGCCGCGGCTGTTCGAGGGTATTGCAATCGGCTGGTTGATCTGTGCGGCCACCTTTTTTCAACCACTGACGACAATCGATCTTGTGCTCGTTGTGGTATTCGTCTCGATTCTTGGTGCATTGATTGCCGAACTTGTCCGCCGAAATCGCCAGACCAGCCTGCTCGGTTGGGCATTGACGTTCGCGGGCGCGTATTACGTCGCTGGCTTGTTAAGCAGCTATCTCTTATTGCGTCAGCTTGAAACGCCGTTACAGGGCGGATGGCTGGCCTTCGCGCATATCCCGCCCGGCGCAGCATGGGTCTTTTTTACACTGGCGATCACGTGGTTGCAAGATACCGGTGCGTTCTTTGTTGGCCGCTCCTTTGGGCGCACCAAGATGGCGCCAGTTCTCAGCCCCAAGAAGAGTTGGGAAGGTTTCTGTGGTGGGATGGCTGCCGCGATTACAACTGCTCTGTTCTGCGTGCCACTGTTGGGCTTGCCAATCACATTGATCGAGGCGGCAATTCTCGGCGTGGCCGCCGGCATTTTCGGCCCGCTCGGCGATTTGGCTGAGTCGCTGATTAAGCGGCAAGTCGGGGTGAAGGATTCTGGGTTTATCATCCCCGGCCACGGCGGGATTCTTGATCGGATCGATAGTATTCTCTTCACCGGGCCGGTGATCTACTACCTTATAGTGCTTTTTTCCCATTGAGCTGGCGTTGCTCGTTCGTTATAGTGCTATCGTATCGATCAAGAAGTGTTGCTGACGCTATGATTTCATCAACCATCACCCAACAACAATGGATTCCTGATCCTGCATTGGCCGGATTTGAGACGCTGCCGCTTGATCTGGCTGGTGGCCGCGCGGTTTTGGTGCGTCAGTGCAAGCCGCCGGCAACGGGTCGAGCCGTGCTGTACGTGCATGGCTATTCCGACTACTTTTTCCAAACCCATGTGGCTGATGTCTTCCGCGCGCACGGTTATGCGTTCTACGCGATCGATTTGCCCGGCCACGGACGTGCTATCCAACCCGACCAGATCCCATGTTTTTATCGCGACATTGCCGAGTTTTATCCGTTCATCGACGCAGCGATTGGGGTGATCGACACGGCCCATAACCGGCCATGGCTGGTCTTGCACGGCCATTCGGCGGGCGGGTTGGTGACGGCGCTCTACGCGGCTGAAGGCGGACGGCGTGACCGGCTTGGTGCGCTGGCGCTGAATAGCCCGTTTTTCGATTTTATGATCGACCGTGCCACGCGGGCTTCGATCCCGCTGGTAATGCTCTTAGGCCGGCTCAAACCTACCCGCATCGTGGGCAAACTGTCATCGGTTTACGGCGAGACGATCTATCGCGGTACCGGCGGTGAATGGGAGTTTGATCAACGTTGGAAGCCGGTCAATGGTATTCCGATGCGGGCCGGCACGGCGCGGGCCATCTTGCTGGCCCAACGCCGGCTGCGGCGTGGCCTTGGCATCCGCTGTCCGATCTTGATCTTGCACTCGGCGCGGTCGGCATGGCCTATCCCCGGTAGCCCTGAGATCACGCGGGCTGATATTGTGCTTGATGTAGCCCACATGCGGCGCGATGGCCCAATGCTGGGTGATGATGTGACGATGATTGCGATCGAGGGCGGGCTGCACGATCTGGCCTTATCGCCAAAGCCAGTCCGCGAGCAGTATTTTGCCGAATTGATGGGATGGCT
>NZ_CALLJH010000066.1:0-36748 GCF_938091255.1 uncultured Chloroflexus sp. | reverse complement strand
GACCTGATTACCGGACTTCAACAACGCGACCCGCAGATCGTGAGCTGGATCTATGAAACTTACGGGCCCCGCGTCTATCACTACCTGTGCCGCCGCGTGGGTGATGCCGAATTGACCCGTGACGCCCACAGCGAGGTCTTTATCCGCCTGCTCGAACGGGCCACCCACTATGAAGACCGCGGTCTCCCCCTCACCGCGTGGCTGTTTCATCTTGCCCGCGATCAGGCCGCGAATATCCGCCGCCGGGCCGGACGTTTCGTACCGCTTGAAGCGGGCGACACCGAGCACGACGGCGACCCCGAAACTCTCCTCGCCCCACAGTGGGACTGGGAGCACCTTCAGTACGTGCTGGCTGCCCTGCCCGACCACTACCGGCGCGTGCTCTGACTCCGCTTCGGCTATGACCTGTCCCTCGAAGAAACGGCCCGCCAACTCGGTTGCACTGTCTCCGCCGCCAAAGCCCTCCAGCACCGAGCAATGATCCTTGCCCGCAAACTGGTGCGCGCGTGGCGTAACGGAGCGCGGGGGATCAGCGACGCCGGTCTCTCTTTGAGTACGGATAAGGAATCGCTAGGCTGATATACGACAGGTATTTGTCAAAGACTCATATGACAATTCTTTCTCATTGCTTGGCAATTCGAGGTGGGGGTCAGCATCAGCAGGTTTATTTGATTTTACCTTATTGACAACAAACCTCTCAAAGTTCTTACCCTCAGGATCTGGATGCCCATCGGTACGCGGATAATGGATTGGCAGCGCTGGCACAGGATCGCGCAGCAAAGTCATGAGATTCGGTAATGTTCGGCAATTTGCGCAACGGTTTATCGTAGCAGCGCTTCATCTCGCCTCTCTCCTACCCCAGCGGGGCAAGGCTAGGGGTGAGGGTAAGTCGTTCACCGCAGAGAGCGCCGAGGGAAAGGGGAAGAGGTAACCCAAAACTCTTTGCGCTTTTGGCGTCCGTTGCGCCTTTGCGCTTGAATACGCTGCGCCTTGGCGTTGTCTCCCTCACCCCTCAAAACAATACACCCCAAACGGCGCTAACCGCAATTCCTCGCCAGTGCCGCGCCGCTCGCGGCCAAGCGGGAAAAGACCGAGAATGTCGCCGCCAAGTCCGCGAGTAGTGATCAGACGGCTCGGCAATGCGCCGAGATTAACCACACCAACCAGACTGCGCTCGCTAAGGGTGCGACGGATGGCGAGCACATCGCCGGGTATGGCGCTGAACGGCTGCCAGTCGATCGCGCCGTGGCGGAGCGCCGGTTCACGCTGCCAGAGGTTGAGCAGGCGCGGCAAGATGTGATGATCGGCAATCTCCTGCCCATTCCACATTGCCGGCGTTAAGCCGCTGAACAGCATCACAGCCCACAGCGCCTGCACTAGTCGCGAGCCGCGTAAGCCGTCGGCCAGCGGGTTGCAGTCGGCAGTATCGTGCATTTCCAGAAAACCGATCCGGTAAGCGGGAGGGTAGAGTTCGGCATAATCGGCTTGATAGGCGCACCATTCAGCCGGCGTGATCCGGCGCATGGCAAGGTGAATCAGCATATGATGGCTGGGATAATCGAACCAGCCGCTGGCACATTGGGCCGAACGCGGCCCGGATAGGGTGCAGAGTATAGTCAAATGAGGGCGCGCGGCAGCGATTTCGCTCACGGCTTGGGCCATGAACACCGCGCCGGCGCTGGCCCGCAACGGTGGCCGGCGGATCCACGCTGGCGCAGCCGGGTACGGTGCCACTACCCGCAACCCGTCAAGTGCAAAACGATCGATCTGCTCGATCACCCATTGCTGCCAGTACAACCGCCAGTCGTTGCGTGTCCAATCAAAATGGTAGCCGCCAGCCAACAATGCTACGCCGGGATGGCGGGCGGCTGCCGGGGAGTCGGACGGAATGCCGATCGCAAACGCGCCGACCTCGTCGCGCACAAACCATTCGGGGTGTTCGTTAAGGTAGCGAGAGTCGGCGGCGCAGCCTTGCAACGCCACATCGAGCAACACTCGCATCCCCTGCCGGTGGGCAGTCTCAATTAGGTGGCGAATAGCCGGTTCCTCGCCACAAGCCGGATCGATCCGTTCAAGATCACCGATCAAGTGCGGTCGCTCGCCAACCGTGTGCCACGGTAACAGACAGAGCGAATCAACCCCCAGCGCTGTCAATTCCGGTAGGTGAGCGCATAAACCATCGGCGCCGCCATAGTGGCGCAGATCGGCGACGTACAGTACGGCATCGCGCAGCCACGCCGCCGGCGGCTGTGGCAATGGCGTCAGCGCACGGTAAACGGCCAGCGCTGCCGGCCACGGTTGGGATACCAACGCGATGTGTTGCTGCCCGACCGCCAACCGCTGGTCAGAACGCAGCCAGCTCGCGATAGCGACCTCATACGCTAACGATACCGCTTCGTGACCGCCTTGCACGTAAGGCAGCGCCGCTTCATCGTTGCCGGCATACCAGCACAGCAGGGTAAGCGGTCGTTCGTCGTTCCACAACGCCATCACCCCCGGCCCCTGCGTTGGCGCCGGCTCGAAGGCACTGCCGCCCCGCAAACCCGGCGCAAAAAAGCGGCGCGGGAGAATGGTGCGATCTTGCGTCGCCGCAATGGCGAGCGGTGCGCGAGGCCGCACGCTGTTGCCCGGCGCCTCGAAGAGACAATGACTCGGTTCGCCTACACGTGCGTCCGGTATCACCAAACGCACACCGTATAGTCGCAGATCATCGCCACTGACATTCTCAATCTCGATCCAGCGCTTGATAGCATCGCACCCGATCTGATAATGGTCAAAGATTTTGAGCGGGCCCAGCCCGACGATGACTGTCATCACCATCTGATCATCGTCGGCGCTCACCCGGTGCCACAGATAGCGGGCAAAGGTACGGCTGGTGATCCAGTTCGCTGGATCGCCCAAAGCGACATCTACCCCGGCAACCGCCGGGCCATGCCCCAAAACATTCAAACTGTCATGGCGCTGGAAATGGATGAGTGCGCCGCTGTCGGTTGACCAGCCAAGCGTGTAGTCGTTGGTTCGTAGAATGATTTGATCGGGCTGTTCAGAGAGTTCGTAGCTCATGCGACCGATGGGCTAAGCGCGTGGGGCAAAGGGGCGCATTGCCCGGGCTGCTTGCAGTAATCTCCTGTCTGAGTAACGCACTGATTTTGCCGACAATGTGAAGTGCCATCTATTATTATTTAACTACCGCATTTACGGGGTGTCCAGCCGAATATGTGCTCGATCTGGCGGCGATACGCGGTCTTGATCTGAGACGGAGCGCACCGGATGTACTGCTCTGCACGTTCTTTCTTCTCACCGCTGAGATTGTTTAGATGTTCAATGATTTCATCCACATGAGTAAACGTAGGGTTGAGCGCCGTCCAGATAACTGCGTCAAGATTGCGCGCCTGCGCCCAGTCGGGCAGCTCGGGTATGGCCGCTGGCGCCGCTTCGCCGTGCCGCCACGATCCAATCCTCTTCTCCCAGTTTTTGGTTGGTATCCTCTCACGATCGCGCAGCGCCTTTTTCGCTGCTTGCAGCTCGGTGGGAAGCATTAGCGTCCACAATACCCGCACAGGTGTCGCATCACTCTTGATCACAAGCGTGACGCGGCCATCTTCTGATTCACGGGCGAACTCGACAGGAACTAGCGGCCCATCTTCCAACCAGCGGCCCTGTATCGGCAACGAGCGGGGATCCCAGATAAGCGATCCCCATCCAAGACACGCGATTCGCATTCCATACCTCCAAGCCCATCGTTCTGACCGATTATAACACGAAGGCGATGCACGATGATGAGATTGCGGTAATTTATCAGCGCACTATGCCAGACGCGGCCCTCTGTTCACAACAGGCCAGCGCCAAGGGTTGTGCGGCAGTTGTCAAATCTTCTCTTACCATCAACTGTCGCGTATGGTATACTTACAGTGTAAATAAACATCGTTTATTTTAAGGACTATCATGCCTCGCCCACCCAAATCCCAACAAACCCCCAACTTACCGGAGGTCATCAAACAAACGGCTTGGCAGCAGATCGCAGTTCATGGTGCGCCGGCGCTGAGTCTGCGGGCGATTGCACGCGCATTGGGGATCACAGCACCGGCGATCTACAACTACTATCCTGACCGCGACACCCTTGTCACGGCGCTAATCATCGATGCGTACACCTCGTTTGGCGATGCCCAATTAGCTGCGCGCGACGCGGTTCCATCTGATAACCTCGTTGGCCGGTTGTGGGCTACCGGCATCGCCTACCGGCAGTGGGCGATCACCTACCCGGAACGGTACCAACTCATCTTTGGCACGCCGATTCCCGGCTACGTTGCGCCGATCGAGCAGGTGCTGCCGGCGGCGGCGCGCGCGTTGAGCGCGCTGGTGAGCGTGATCGAGGCGCTGCGACTGGCGGGCCGGTTACACGCGCCACCGCTTCCAGAGATACCTCCGGTTTATCAGCCGATGTTCGCGCAATGGCAGCATTACGGCGGCGATTGTGATCCGCAGAGTTTTGCTCTCGCAATGTTGATCTGGGCGCGGGTGCATGGGCTGGTCTCACTTGAGATTGGTCGTCAAATTCCGCCGTTTGGTGCTGATGGCGCCGCATTGTACCGGTATGAAATGGAGTGTATCCTGCAACAATTTGTTTGCTCGTGAAAGGAACATCGCAATGCAGGTCGTCGTCCTAGATGGCTCCGCCGCTGAAGATGAGGTTGGTCAGCAGATCAGACAAACGCTGCTGGATCGATGTGCAGTGCAAGGCTATACTGTCCAGACTTTTACCCTCCGCTCGTGTAAGATCGGTAATTGTGCCGGTGATTTCTTTTGTTGGGTGCGTTCCCCCGGTCAATGCATGGTCGCCGATGATAATCGCACGATTGCGGCTGCCATTGTTGCGGCTGATGTGATGGTCTATCTCACTCCTATCACCTTTGGTGGGTATAGTTCACTGCTGAAGCAGGCGGTTGATCACCAGATTCAAAATATTGCGCCGTTTTTTACTACGCTCAACGGTGAAACGCATCACAAGCGACGTTACGAGCGGTACCCTAGCTTCTTGGCGATTGGTTGGCAAGCGACGCCAAACCCTCACACTGAAGCGATTTTTCGCCATTTGGTATGGCGTAATAGTCTCAATTTCTATGCGCCAACTACCTATTGCGCGATTGTAACCGGGATGCCGCCAGAGAGCGAGCTAGCCGTACAGATGGATGCAGCGCTCACCGCCATTACTCGCGGTACGACGATGATGGTGCCGCCGCTACCGACACTTCCCGCCGGTGTCATTCAGCACTCCCCGCCACGTAACGCGCTGTTGCTGGTGGGAAGTCCGCGCATGCGTAAGAGCACGTCGTATTCGTTAGGCGAGTATCTGATGCAGCACCTTGCAGCGCGTGGTATTGCGACCGAGACCGTCTTACTCTATCCAACGCTTAACAATCCCCTGAAATTGCAAGCGTTGCTTGCGCAACTTGACGCAACCGATCTCATTGTGCTGGTCTTTCCACTCTATATTGATACATTGCCTGCACCGGTCATCCGATGGCTTGAGTTACTGGCCGCGCATCGGCGCAACCATCAGGTAGCGTCCAACCGGTTAGTAGCGATTGGGAATTGTGGCTTTCCCGAAGCCCATCATCTCGATAATGCCTTGGCGATCTGTGCTGAATTTGCCCACACTGCTGGCTTTACTTGGCAAGGCGGTTTAGCGCTGGGTGGCGGCGAGATGGTACATGGCGAGCCGCTCGCCACTATGGACGGCAGGGTAATGGCGATCCGGCTGGCGTTGACGATGGCGGCCGAAGCGTTGGCCCAAGGACAACCGATCCCCCTCTTAGCGCAACGTCGAATGCGGCAGCGTGCAATTCCAGTGTGGCTTTACCGTCTCATGGGAAGTATTGGCTGGCGAACTCAGGCGCGACGTTGGGGTATGCAGAGGCAGCTATACCGGCGACCGTATCGCACGAAGTGAACCTTCCGTTGGTGGTGTTGTGAGCTGTTCGGTAGCAGCACGAGTAGCAAACGCCAATATCGCCGGCCAATCCCAGCCCCGCCATACACCGTAGGTCACACCGGCGCGGAAGATGTCGCCGGCGCCGGTGCTGTCGGTCACGGTCTGCACTGGCGGTAACACTTCATACCAAACGCCGGCAACGAAGACGCGCGCCGGACGAGGGCCGTCGGTGAGAAAGACCGGCGCACCACGCACGTAATGGAGATCAGTCGCCCGTGCGAGCGGGTCAGGGTCAAGCAATGCTGCTGAGGTAACAATGACGTCAGCAGCATAGGCGAGCGGTTCAGTCGGTGTTAGCACATCACCAACAATTACCAGTCGATCTAAGCGACGGGCGGCCAACGCAACCTCAGTAGTGTACAGCCCGTAACGGCTCACACTAACGATCTGTGCTGCCGCTAGTGCTTCCGGCGGCGGTGGCGAGGCAGCGGTTCCCTCTCGAAGCGCGATAATAGTGCGCTCGCCGTCAGGTGTAATCAGGATATGGCAAACCGGCGTAGCTACCCGTGCATCACGTTCGATGTTGGCAGCGAGATTGAGTGCGCGCAGCTCAGTCGCTACCACCTCACCTGCTGGATCATCGCCTAACCGGTCACCGTAAAGGAGCGGCTGCACCCCCCACCACGTCAATGCGCGCGCTTCGTTGAGCGCATTACCACCCGCTGACCAAGCGCTACGCAAGGCATGGACGCCACTGCCCGGCATGGGCCAGCGTGGCAGCCAGATGCGCAGATCGGCGCAGATTGAGCCATAGCAGAGAACATCAGCCACAGCTTCCACGTGCTCGCAATCCGGGTTGCGACACAGGAGCGGTGAGGTGTTCAACTCACCGCTCCGTTGAATGTCCCATCCCCATCACATGCCAGCCGGTGCAGGCGAGGACTGACCGCGATTATTGTTCGGATGCGACCCGTTCTGATTGCCAGTCGGCGTTGGCATCCGGCTGAGAGCGATCCGCAGGACTTCATCCATTGACGAGACTGGGATGAGGTTCAGCTCACGCCGCACCTTCTCCGGTAGCTCGCTGATGTCTTTAGCGTTCTCTTTCGGCAAGATGAACGTGCGGATGCCTGCCCGGTGCGCGGCCAGCGTCTTCTCTTTCAAACCACCGATGGGCAACACCTTACCACGCAGCGTCACCTCGCCAGTCATTGCCACGTCGCGCCGCACCGGTGTACCGGTGAGGGCGCTGACCAATGCCGTTGTCAGCGTGATCCCTGCCGAAGGGCCATCCTTCGGCACCGCTCCTTCGGGAATGTGAATATGAATGTTCGTCTCCTCGAAGGTATTAGGATCGATGCCGAAATCAACGGCGCGCGAGCGCACATAGCTGACCGCCGCCTGCGCACTCTCCTTCATCACCTCGCCAAGCTGGCCGGTCAGTTGCAGTTGGCCCTTGCCTTTAAACGGCAACACCTCGATGCTGAGAATATCGCCGCCAGCGCTCGTCCATGCCACACCGGTGGCCACCCCGATTTCATCCTGCTCTTCGACCATGCCGAAGGTGTAGCGTTCAGGGCCGAGGTACCTGACCACCGCCGCTTCGTCGATTACAACCTTCGGCGGTGCTTCGCCGTTCGCTTCGGTCTGCTCGGCCACCTGCCGCGCTACTTTACGGCAGAGGCTAGCGATTTCGCGTTCAAGGCTGCGCACGCCGGCTTCGCGGGTATATTCGCGAATCAGCTTCAGGATCGCGCCTTCGGTAAACTCGATCTGCTCCTCTTGCAAACCGTGGAACTCGCGCTGCTTGGGAATGAGGAAGCCGCGCGCAATTTCCAATTTCTCATCCTCGGTGTAGCCGCTGATCTCGATGATCTCCATGCGATCGCGCAACGGTAGCGGGATCGGTTCGAGCTGGTTAGCGGTAGCAATGAAGATCACCTTGCTGAGATCGAACGGGATCTCAAGGTAGTGATCGCTGAACGCATTGTTCTGCTCAGGATCGAGCACCTCGAGCAGGGCCGAAGTCGGGTCGCCGCGGAAGTCGATCCCGATCTTGTCTACCTCATCGAGAATGTAGACCGGACTCTTCGACTTAACGTTCTTCATCGCCTGAATAATCCGACCGGGCAGCGCGCCGATATAGGTGCGGCGATGGCCGCGGATCTCGGCTTCATCGCGCACGCCGCCGAGGCTGGTGCGCACGAATTTGCGCCCCAACGCGCGGGCAATGCTGCGACCTAGACTCGTCTTGCCCACACCGGGCGGGCCAACGAAACAGAGGATCGGCGAGCGCAGCTTGTCGCCGGCCAGCTTACGCACAGCCAGATATTCGAGGATCCGTTCTTTGACCTTCTCGAGGCCATAATGGTCGGCATCGAGCACCTTTTGCGCTTCGGTAATGCTGATCTCAGGCAACTCCTCGTCTGCCCACGGCAACGAGAGGATCCAGTCAAGGTAGGTGCGGATCACACCCGACTCAGGGTTATTCATGCCCTGCTGGGCTAGCCGCTTAAGCTCGTGCAACGCCTGATTCTTAACGTACTCCGGCGCATTCAATTCGTGAATCTTACGGCGCAGCTCATCGATAGGATCATCGCCTTCTTCGTCTTCACCAAGCTCGCGGCGAATGACCCGCAACTGCTCGCGCAGGAAGTATTCGCGCTGGCTCTGATCAAGCACCTCTTTGGTATCTTGCTGAATCTTCACCCGCAGCTTGAGCAGCTCAAGCTGGCGCGCCAAGACCAGATACGCCTTGCGCAAGCGCTCGACCGGATCGAGCGTGTTGAGGATTTCCAGCCGGTCTTTGAAGTCGAACGCCGGCCCCCACGTCACGATGTCGGCCAGATGGCCCGGACGGTCAATGCGATGCACGAATTGCACCGCCTCTTGTGGCACCTCGCCGAGATGCTCGACAAACTCATCAACCTGCTGTTTGACCGTCTCCATGAGCGCTTCGACTTCGAGACCGGTGACGACCGGATCAGTCACTGGCCGGCAGCGCACCCGGTAGAAGGGAGTGATCTGCACCGCTTCGATAATCTGCGCCCGGCTCTGGCCCTCAAGGATCACGCGCGCCGTGCCGTCATTCAGCTTGGCGAACTCTTGCAATTGGGCAATCACGCCGATTGGCGGCAGATTCTGCGGTTGGTTGCTCTTGTAGCCTTCGAGCTGATGCTCACGCACAAAAATCAACAACACATCGCGATCTTCATCCCATGCCCGTTCCATAGCGCGGTAGGATTTCCCCTGCGGCACCTGCAACGGGATGGTCATGTGCGGCATAATCACCATCTCGCCGAGCACCACCATCGGCAACCGGCGTTCAGGCGCTTCAAATTGCTCTTCTTGGTCTTCGGACACATCGTCAAACAGGGACATTGGCTCATTCATAGGTTCGGTATCTCCTACGTTCAGTGTGAACGTTGCTCCTGCGGTTTAATCGGATGCAATGGACAGCGTTGGCGCTTGAAATTGCAGTTCATATAGCCGGGCATACATCCCGCCACGGGCCAACAATTGGCGGTGGGTTCCCGCTTCGACCACTTCACCCGCCACCACCACGACAATCCGGTCAGCCCGCTGCACAGTGCTCAGCCGGTGAGCAATCACGATGCTAGTGCGACCGGCCATCAACCGTTCCAGCGCCTCTTGCACGAGCCGCTCGCTTTCGCTGTCGAGCGAACTGGTCGCTTCGTCAAGGATCAAGATGCGTGGATCCTTCAAAATAGCGCGCGCGATCGCGATTCGCTGCCGTTGGCCGCCGCTCAGACGCACGCCGCGCTCGCCAACCGGCGTATCATACCCATCCGGCAAGTTGCAAATGAACTCGTGCGCATTCGCCATGCGGGCTGCTGCTTCTACCTCGGCATCGCTGGCCTCAAGCCGACCATAGCGAATGTTGTCGCGGATGCTGCCGCTAAACAGCAGCGTCTCTTGTGGCACGATCCCGATCTGTGCGCGCAGCGACCGCATCTGCACCCGGCGCACGTCATAGCCGTCGATAAGGACATTGCCGGCCTGCACGTCGTAAAAGCGCGGGATGAGATTCACGATGGTGCTTTTGCCGGCGCCGCTCGGTCCGACCAGCGCCACCATCTCACCCGGTTCGATTGCCAGCGAGAAGTTGCGGAGCACGACCGGCGCAGTTTGGCCGTTCTCGGCCCGCTGATAGGCGAACGACACCTCACGAAACTCGACCCGGCCCTGCACTGGCGGCAGCGGGATGGCATCGGGAGCATCAGTCACCGCTGGCTGCTGGTCGAGCAGCTCGAACACCCGCGTTGTTGCACCGAGCGCCTCTTGCATCTGCCCAAACAGACCAACGAACCCGCCCATCGAGCCAGCCGCAATGCCGGCATAAAAGAGAAAGGCCACCAAACTACCCGGTGTTAACGATCCCGTGCTGACCAGAAACCCGCCAACAATCAGCATGCCGATCAACGCACCCCAGACCGTCAACAACATTGCCGGTTGAAAGAGCGCCCGCACCCGCGCTCGTTTCATCGCTGCGGCAAAGGTTGCCTCAGTCGCAGTCTGAAATCGCGCGATTTCATATGGCTCGCGCCCAAACGAGCGCACCACCCGCACGCCGGCCACCGTCTCCTCGAGGATGCTAGTTGCATCGGCGAGCCGATCTTGCACCGTAGTTGAGATCCGCCGCAGCCAGCGCCCAAAGAAGACTGCAATCAACACGAGTGTTGGCACAAGCACCAATGCCAACCCACTGAGCTGCCATGAAACAACCACCATCAAGATGATCGCACCAACCAACTGGATCACGCCTCCCAACAGCATGCCCAGATTAGTGGTCACCATTGATTGAATCAACGTTACATCGTTGGTGATCCGCGATGTAATCTCACCGGTGCGACGCTGTTCAAAGAAAGCGAGGTCGAGCTGCTGGAGATGCTGGTACGCCGCTTGACGCAGATCGGTGACCACTCGTTCACCGACAAAGGTAAGACTGTAGGTCTGGATCAGACCGGTCACTGCTTGCCCAGTAGCCACCAATCCCAACAGCAGGGCAATCTGAGAGATCGGCAGCGACTGATCACCGGTAATCAGATTGACCATCTGACCAATCACCAACGGCATCACCAACCCCAAGCCAGCACCAACGACCATCGTCACTAGTGCGACAACCATCCATCCCTGATATGGCCTGAGATACCTTAGCAGACGTGACCAGCTCACGCCTTTCGGCAACTCAGCGGGACGAGTAAATTGCCATCGAAACCGCATCAATCGTCACTCCTCGAACGAACGCAGGCTATGCCACCCCGTTCGTTGCTGCATTGTCAGGCCAGCCGTCCCGTTTCACTCCGTTCGAGGACGCGCGCCATTCCGGCCAACACTCCTTCCAACAATTCCAGCAGCCGTTCTGCATCAGCCGCCGGCAAGTGGCCAAGCGCCGCGTGGATCTGCTCGCGGCGGGCCTGCTTGATCGCGGCAATCATGGCAATGCCGCGCGATGTAATCTGCACCATCACCTGCCGGCGGTCGCGTTCATGCCGGGTGCGCTCGACCAGTTGCTTATCGAGCAGGCGATCCACGACGCCGGTTAGCGCTGCCGCCGACTGCTGCGTTGCCTCGGCTAGATCCGACATCTTGCATTCGCCATTGGTCTGAGCCAGATGGAGCAGCGTGTAGAACTGGGTCAACGTGAGATTGAACCGGTCGTCGTCGAGCAACTGCACAAACTGGCGCTGCGCCAGCCAACTGATGCGCAGGATCATCTGCTCGATGGCGTCGAGCGTCGAGTGCTCGGTGGTCAGGTTGGGCAGTTCCGATTCGGCCATGCGTTGCTCTAATGCTAGCTCATATAGATATTCAACGATGTTAAGTATACCAGAAGCAAGCAACGTTGTAAAGGATGGAGTCACCACGCTAGGACACCCAGCGTATGACCATCTCTGACGAAGCGCGCAGAGAGCAGGATCGCGTAGGGGCGTAGCATTGCTACGCCTTTAGGTGGCCGAAACAGTACCAGCCCAGCCAGCCATCATGCCACAACAGTGGCGCGAAGCATCTTCGTGTGACCAAACATCTTCTGCACATCTACTCTGGGCTGCCGATCAGGTTGTGAATACTACACCTATCACGCCATTGGCGGTCTGTAGACCCGCTGCGAATTGGGGAGCAGTTCGGGCTGCTCGCATAATCGTTCGCGCAACACGTACATCGCTCAGTGCTGCTACCGTTTCACGCAGCAGTGCGTGACCAAACCTTCTGCGCGTGTGTCGAAAGCGCGCAGAAAAGGCTACCGTTTCACGCGGCAGTGCGTGACCAAACCGCAACCATAACACGCGCCGATAGAGGTTAGGCAAAGTTGTCAGCATCTGCTGTACGTGCTCTCACTCCCAGCGCAGGTCAAGCACCGTTTCGGAGGCACCTCTGTCTATCTCCAACCGATCGCGATCAAGGGGCACCGCGCGTCTTGTGCGGCGGCGAGTATCGATGGCCTGATTGCGAGCTAAGTGAAACAGCCCTGCGGCGAGAGGCGTACCGCAGTCTTCACACTGGTCGGCGCGTTCGAGGAGGCGCACAAACACCTCGTTGGTATCACTGGTCAGCTCGGTATGAAAGAGGCAGAGGCTGTAGGTTGAATAAATCTAGCTCACTATACTAGGTAGGCATACTAGCGGAGACCGGCAACAATGTTGTGGAGGATAGCGTGGTCATTGTAATGCTCCGTGCAATGCTGTGCAGAGAGGGCTACGTTCACGAGAAGTGGTCGAAGAGTAACTATCTGGTTTGAATGTGCATGTCTTCTTTTGGGTAAGATGTGGATGTCGGCAACGGGTAAAGCGAAGAGCGCGGTAGCTTTTGTGGGGTTTTAAGGAGATGAGGTGTCTATTGTGGACCAGAGGCGAGGATTGTGCAGGTTGGTCTCGGTAAGCAAGGAGAGGTGGCCGAAAGGATGGTGAGATGCTGGTGCAAAAAGATCCACCACACCCCTCCAACTTAGATCGCTAAAGCGGGTGGAGGCAATTTGAGCAGTAAGATTACTGGACTTGACTAAGAGGGCAAAGCTACTGCTCTAGCGGCAGTTTCTTTATTTCTTCATAAAGTTTCTTGGCCTGTTGCTCAACAATTTTTGCGGACTTTGACTCCTTACGTTTACCGGCATGCATAAGATCATTGCGTAAATCGCCTATTTGATTGTAGAGATTTACCACCTTCTTCCTCACAGGAGTCTGTAATTTGCTTAGGTCATCCGTGTGTTCTTCACCTTTCTCAGGATCAGCGCCTCTTACCTCTCGTATCGCCTTACCAAGAACTTTCTCAACGTTAGCACGGGCTTCCTTCTCCAACAACTGCTGGTCACTCATGCCGAGTTGTACCATCACCCACGACACTAACCACTCACGCATCAGTGCCACCGCTTGAAAGATCTGATCGCGTTCTAGATACCAGCCAATCAATTCCCGCTCGGCCTCAAGCTCATGGTCGCCACAGGCAATCTTTTGAAAGCTATCGACGACTTGCTGAGCAAGAGGTTGGAAGGGCTTTGCTAGAGAACCAACCGATGAAATAGCCTCCGGTAACTGTTGGCAGATTTGCCTGCTCACCTTCATGACCTCAGCCGGTCGCACGACGCGCAGTGCCTGCGAGACTGTCGTCAGATTATCCGCCGTCGTTTTAATCGGGGAATTGTTCCAAGCAGACATTTCATCCTTACTAGCAGTTTTTGGATCGGGCTTGACCCGCTTATGCTGCGCTCGCAGCAAATTAGCCAAATCACGGGCATCGCCGAAACGCACAAACAGATCGGCGCCGACCATCCAATCGAGGAGTTCAACAAAATTGGTCAGATCGAGCACAGGGGTTCGGTTTGGCGTCACCGACTGATCACGCGCCTCGAAGTTACCAAAGAAGACGTGCTTAAGTTGTATCTTCTTGGCCTTGCGCAAGTAAGCGGCGGCAAGAAACGAGAGAAAAGGCAGTGAACGAAAGCCATGGGTGATGTCGAAGATAACTTCTTCCCCCTCATCAATCGAATTAACGACTCGCTGAAAGATCTCCCATAATTCAGCATCGTCACGACCGTCAGGAATGTGTATGGGTTCTACGCCTTGGCACTGGACAGCAGGCCGGAACTCTTTTTCATAGAGTTGAGATGTGGCTGTGGTCACGAAGACACGTATGATTAGGTTTGGTATGAACTGGGCCAGCGCAAGTCCGAAAAAGGGCGCTGTGTGCTCTTGTCCATTGGGAAAGACATAGCACGTTTCGGTTGGTTTGATGCCGAGAAAAGTAATGGCTTTCATCTTCTTGTTCCTTTTCTTTACTGCTTGCTCTCATTGCTGGCGAGCCTTCTCGATCAAGATGAGTCCTTGTTCATTGTCCGGTATTTCGAGTGTCAGATTGGGTCCGGCGTTTGCTGCTTTTCTCGACTTGACTTTGTTGGCAACAAACCACTCGAAATTCTTCCCTTCTGGATGGGGGTGCGTATCGGTGCGCGGATAGTGGACAGGCAGCGGTTGACCGCGTTTTTGGTCGGAAAGTAGCGCAATCAGATCAACAATATTCGGCAATTCTCGCAATGGTTTCCCGTAACATCGTTTCATTGCCTGTTCAAAACACGCCAGCCACGTTCCACGATCATAAGGCGTTGCTCGACGCCATCCAGTTTGCTGTAACGACGAGTAGCGCTGTTGGTGATCGAGCAGCTCAACCGACTCGACCTGTAGTTTAACACTGCCAAACCCCAATGGCTTGGCATACCCAAGGCGGAAATAGCAACCTTCGTCACCACTCAGATTCAGCGTCCATAGAAGTGCGCCTAACTCCACCGGCGCCAGATTGTGAAAATCTATCGTAAATTGAAACACATTGCCCGGCGCACGAACGCCGCGCACGCTGCGATTCTGGTGATCGCGACGCTGTTGGGCGCGCTCGTATTCAAGACGATTGAGGGCATTGCCATGGTGACGATAGAACTTGCGCCCGCGCAACTGGTTGGGTCCATCATAGCCGATGGTCATTGCCGCACCCGGTTGCGTGCGTTCTGCTTCGCTCCATTCACCGTTTTTCTTGCGCAGGTAGAAGAGCGTGGTGGTTGGTTTGGGAGAACTGAGGATGGCCAGTGGCATCTCTTCAGTGTACACCCCTTTGTCTTCCGTCAACACTGCATGGCTGAAGCGTACTCGTCCGGCATAGGCGACCCGCGCTTTCCGATCCTCAGCAGGGTTAGCGCGAACCCAGCCGAACACGCGCGAAGCAATATCCAGCTTTTCGTAGTGTTCACTTGGTTGCAAATGCGCCGGCAACAGATCGCCGATAGAATGGCGATAGCGTAAGCGGGCAACTTTCGCCAGTGCAATATTGCGCACTGTCACGCCAACTTGCTCCAGTTCAACATAGACCAAATTATCCGGTGCAAGCCGTTCACTTTGGAGTCGTTGGCGAAAGCTATCGCCATGTTCTTGCAACTGGGTGCTGAGAATAGCGTTAAAGTCGGCTTCGCGGTCGGCATCGAAGAATACCTGCTGCGCTTGCGCTCGGTCGCCTTTGAAGTAGAAAAAGCTCTCGTTGCGCTTTGTTTCAATGGTGCGACCGGTAACTTTGACCCAGCCGGAATATATTCGGCTCTCACCATCAGCAGGCAATTCTTCGTATTGACGAGCTATTGCTTTGACTTTTGCTGTATTGTTCTTCGTTCGGGTAATGATCGCATACGCCTTCTCGCCACACCGCCACTCTCCTTTAAGCACATTGAGCTTCCTGTCATCATAGTACGCGCCGATCGTTGCTTCTTCACAGAGCAAGATTACGCCCGGCTGATTACCATTCGGTAAACTCTGTACAATACCGGCTTTGAAACGTTGAGCTTCAATCGGATCGATCCGATACGCTAGGCGCTCATCGCCATTGAAGACAGTAAAGGGGGCATTCGTGACGGTCTCAAAGAGCGAACGGATCATACCGCGCAGACTGGTGGCGGGAATCGCGTCTCTGTCCTCGTACTGGAAGAAACGATAGCTTTTGTGTTGGACATCTGTGTCATTCAGCCGGGGAATAGTGGTCACTCTGATGTCATGGCTGTCAGAGACAAAGAGTGGTGTTGCAGCCTCTAGCGTACAGGTGATGCGACCCGTCAGGCCCACATACCGGTCGTGGGGTGGTGGTGCGCAACGACCGAGTAACTGTGCGTCAGGATCGTCAGGTGGAATGACCGGCTCTGGCAGATAACGCACAAAGTTGTAGGGGTTAAGGAAGCGATACGTTTCTCGATTTTGGGCATACGGCTTCGGTACGGGCCATGGCACAGATACAAGAGACGGTTTGATAACCTGTATCGGCGGCTGGCGTGGCTCGTGCTTTGTTGGACGATCTGCGTTTTTGTTGCCCTTGTGTGGCTTACCATGCAGAGAAGTGCGCTTGTTTTTATGTTTGGACATATTATTGATGCTCTCTAAACGATGTTTCCGTCCTTGTCAATCAATGGCAACCCTGCCGTATCATCTTCGGCCAATGGCAACGCAATGCGCGGCCCCGGGTCCTGACCACCGCGCCTGTTGCCGACGAACCATTCGTACTGGCGGCCATCGGGCTGCGGTTGCTGGGTCGGGCGTGGGTAATGCACTGGTAGTGGCGGCGTGGTTGACAGCAGCGCCTTCAGGTCGCGGATGTTCGCCAGTTGATCGAAGGCTGCGCCAAAACGCGATGCCATTGCCTGCTTGAACGCTGTAATCCACTTTTCTATCTGCTGATAATCGCTCCAACCATCTTCTCCGAACGAGCGATAGCGTGTTTCAGGATTGAGCAGGGTAACGCTCACAACCTCGATCTGCGCCGAGCCAAAACCAAGCGGCTTGGCATACCCAATGCGATGATGCCAGCCTTCGAGGTGCAGGCTCCACAGCAGCGCACCTAGCTCGACCGGCGCTAGGTTCTCGAAATCTACGGTGAACTCGAAAACGCTGCCTGCCTGCTGAACACCATGCACTGTGCGGTTCTGGTCGCTCTTTGCGCCGTTGACGCTCTGGTATTCCTGTGGGTTGAGTTGATCGCCATGATGACGATAGACTTTGCGCCCGCGCAAGGTCTGGTTTTGGTTGTTGTAGTCAACCTGCTGATCATCCAGTCTATCCTGCGGCTTGCCATTGCGCGGGCGCAGGTAAAAGCGGTAGGTGGTTGGTTTCGGCGTTGAAAGAATAGCTAATGTGGCATCGAAAACGCCAGTGTCCTTGATCAGCCGAGCATGGCTGAAGCGCACTCTCCCAGCATAGGCAGTGGGTGCGGATAGGTCAGGTCGTTGCTGTTCAGGATTATCGTCGCCCCATACCCAACCGAAGACCCGGCAGGCCGGACAAAGCTGATTGTAATCAGAGCACTTCGCCAGTTCAGGTGGATAGAGTAGTTCGCAGATGTGTCGCTCAAAACCGACGCGCGGTACTGAAACAGGGACAATGAACTTGACCCGGTATGCACCCGGCTTGCCGTCGAGCATGGCGTACACTAGATCGCCATCACACAGTTTGGCATCGTTGCGGCTGGTTCGTTCGAGAATGAAGCGACTAAAACCGGGTTCTTTGCCCTGCGGTTGGTTTGGATGCTGTCGCTTGCGCACTTCATCGCTGTGGCGTTCTTGATAGTCGGCGATCAGTTCTTCGTACTTCTTGCGAACCTGCTCGGGTAGATCGATAGGCGACAACTGCTGGGTAGTGAAAAACAGTCGCTCATCGTGCTTGTTTTCGATATTCTGGTTGGTGATGCAAAGGTAGCCCGTGACCACCTGCTGATGTGCCGCAGACCGCGGCAACGATTGACCGGCTTTGGCAAGGTATACAACGTTCCAGAACTCAAAGTTGCGGCGGGGATGCTTGATTTGCTCGATAATGGCTTGACATTGTTCACCATGGGCAAAGCCTGCCAGCGCGATCTTTTTACGCCGTGCATACGGTGTGCCGGCTGATTGAACGATGGTTCTGCTCTTTTGCAGCGGATCGTAGACATACACCCATGCTGCATACTGCGGACCGGATGGCCGGCGCCCAATTGTGATAGGCGTCGTACCGGGCAACAAGTCCAGTTCCCAGCGGTCGTCTGTTTTGCGCACGCGCGCAGGAACCAGTTGCAGCGCCAGTTCCGGCAACAGGTGATAACTCAACCGCTTGTGTCCGGCGAAATGGGCAAAGCAGGAATTGGTCGCTGCCTCGAAGATCGAGCGCACTGCGCCGCGCAGGCCGGTTCCGGGAATAGCGACATTCCCCTCTGGATCGCGGAAAAAGTGATAGTGACGATGCACTTTACCGTTGATAACTTCCTCAGTGACGCCTTCGCTATCCGAGACGAAAAGCGGCGTTGTGGCAGTCAGGCGACAATAGATGCGTCCGGTTAACCCCACATACCGGTCATGGGGCGGCGGCGCGCAGCGGCCCAGCAATGGAGCAATGTGCGCATTGCGCGTTTCCAGCGGACGAACAAAGTTGTACGGGTTGAGGAAGCGGTATCCCCGTAGTTGTGATGACGATGCGCTCTGTGAAACGGACAGACGCTTTGGCTTGACGTTGCTCATGGTTTATCACTCAATGCCCGATACTGGACAAACACGGTCTGCCCTTGTTCGGTGTAGCGCCAGAAGTGCAGGTAGACGCGGCCGGTGGTGTTGAGTGGATAGGCTAAGTTCGCGGCAGCAACCCGATTATCGTGCCAAAGTGAGGTGTTATCTTTGCGCTCGCCCCACAGGATGACCGACTCGGCGTAGCGGCGAAGCTGGCAGTTTGGATGTGCTTGCCAAAAATCAGCCCACGTAAATCCATTGAGTGATACTGACTGACCAATGTAATGCCACAGCCAGCGATTGCCATCGCGCCGCAGCGAGAGATGACCACCTTCGCCGAAGATTTCGGCGCGCTGGAGATATTCCGGTTGGGCGGGCTGGTTAGCAAACTCGATGTGGCTGATATGTTCCCAGATGCGGTATGCCATCTGGTTCCACTGCGCTTGCCAAGATTTCAGAAAGGCATCAAGGTGGTCGGCGTCGAATTCACCCCCAAGAATAGTCGGACGGTCTTTGGCGTTGAGTTTCGCCGCCTGCATTTTGTCGTATAGCTTCTTGAAATCAATGCTTTTGTCGTTCATGACACCCTCGCCGGGTAGAGATCGGGCAGCCATTTGCCGTCGATCTCGTCGAAATAGCTGTCTTTTTTCAGACCAAAGGCGTGCTGATGGCCTGTGACTTGCGTGTTGAAAGCTTTGACCCAACCTTCAGCCAGCACCAGCCAGTCCTCTGCTGTTGCTTGATTGAAAGCCAGCGTTTGAAATACCCCGCTTGTACCTCGCTGAGCGTCCAACAATCGCTGTCTAGCTGCAACGGCCTGTTGTGCCACTGGGTCTTGGTCATCGTTTCCTGGCAGAGGAAAATCCTCATCGACAAGAAAACCGAAAGTAATCTTCCAATCCTCAATGTTGCACCGACCGAATCCCTTAGCGGCGCCGAAGCCGACGGTGATCAACCCGTCGTGCAGATCGCGAAGCACGAGCGCCAGCCATCCCAGTTCCCAGGGTGCGGGATTTTCGAGGAAGAGGCGCACACGAAACTTTGGTTTCCACAACACTACCGCGTCGAACTTGGCAGTATCGCGCCCGCCGCCGGTGAAGCGGTCGATAGCCAGAAAATCGAGCACTTTGCGTTCAACCTTCTCGCCGACGAACGGTGCATCCTCAACTCGCAAGCGACTGCCGTTCCACGAACTGCCGAAAAGCTGGCAGGCGAGGCAAAGTTTCTCTTCAGCCCCTTCTTGCTCAAGCTCATCTCGTTTAGCCTTTGGCAGAGCCTTGATAAAGCTGTTGCAGCTTGCAACCGGATCATCGGTCTTCGTCGTTAGAGGGTTGCAGGCGGGGCATAGGGTCAGAAATGCCGCCTTCCGACTCGCCGTATCTTTGCCATTGTCCCATGCTTTGAGAGTTGCGAGGGTGCGGGCAATCCGCTCTGCCTGACTGCGCAGCGCCCCACGCAGGCTAGAACCGGACAGCACCGGCCTAGCGTTTTGGTCATACGCTGTCAGCACCGGTGCATGATCGAACCCACCACGCCCGGCTTGTGTCGGATCGTGGGTGAGGAAGGGACCGGTTGCGGCAAGGGTGAACTCGGCCAGTACCCACGAGCGAGCGACGGGCAGCGTGTCACTGTATGGCCGGATGAAGCCGCGTGCCGTCTTGACGTTGGCAGTCAGCCAATTGTGATCGCCGTCAGCGGCATGCCACGGCGGCCCGTTCCTCAAGAATTCGATAAGCGTATCGGGCTGCATGAGGTCACGCTCAATCCATTGCACGTCACTCAAGGAGAATGCGCCCAATCCTCGCCCGACCCGCCCGCCGACAGCGCCGCGCCCCTGCTCCCACTCGGCCAGCGCAGCCGCAAGCAACGGAAGTGTCCTTTGCTCATTTGAGAGACGGCTATCAATCTCTAACCGGAGTTTGAAGGTTGTACCGGCTGGGAGTGCCTCGTAGTCGAACTTGATCCGCTCGCGGCGCGCTGCTGCGCCAGTCACCCGATCAATGCCAACGCCATCGCGGATCGTCAGCGACGGTGCTGTGTCCAGCACCGCATCATAGACCAGCACACGAGCGGCAACAGCTTCTTCATTGTCCTCTTGCGGATTGACATCACCAAAGAGTTGACAGACAAGGCACTGGCAGGCTTTGTTTGGCTGTTCTCCTTTCAGCGCCTGACACGGCGGTTCGCTGTCGAACCTCGGCGCCAGTCGGGTAGCGATGCTGCGCAGTGCGCCGGCGATGGCTGTACCGGGAATGAGCAACCGCCCACGCGCGTCGCGGCGCAGCAGATCGTCGGTTGTCTCTGTATCCTTGCCTGTGCCTACGTGGAGCGCTGTGCGCAGCGTTAGCGTGGCAGTAATGGCGCGAAATGTCATGCATTACCTCCGTTCCTGAGCAGTCTGGCGAGCGGGACCGGCAATGCGAGCAGCCAGCATGTGTAAACCAATGCGCCACGCCTGCGGGTTCTGGGCGAGTTCCTTCAATGCAAGCAATTCAGCCAACTCATCGAGCAGCGTACCGATCGTATCCATTGCCCGTTTCCCGTCAGTCTCAAAAAAGTTTGGCTTGTCACGACCGGGGAGAGACTTACCGAGCGTCTGTGTTGGTTTCCCCATCTGGGCCAATTCATCCTTAATCGCATCAACCGATGTATGCCGGGAAACGTGCAACAGGCGTGCAACGGCTTCGAACCGCTCATCGTTGAAGGCATCGAAAGAGTGTTCGTCGAGCTTCTCCGCCCACTCCCGCGTAAACTGAAGCAGCGTAGTGAATGGATTCGATGGCTCCGCAGATGCCAGTTTCAGTGGTGACAGATCGAGCATCGAGCTGTCAATGCCCTGAAGTTGCCGGTAAACTGGATGGTTAAACGCCACTTGCCCGAATCCTTCATCGCGGCGCAAGCCGATGCCGCGCGATTCGGTCTTTGCCAGATACGTTATAAGATCATCCTTCGTGATATTTTTGAAACTCAACCTCACGCTTGAACCGGCGACGATTGCGATGTCACGTGCGCGCGGCAGACCGAGCGTAGCATTGAAAGAGTCTACGGTCCGCACTGCCGAGAATGCCAGTTTCTCGCCGTCTTGGTTGCAATCAATCGAAACCTCCACGTTATCAGGCAATCGCAACTCGCGCTTCAACCACGCCGGATCGAAACCGCGCCAGAAGCGGCCCCACGGATCAGGCACAATCGCATCACTCAGTAGCAGCATTGTCACTTCCTCAGTCGAAGTGATGCGATCCTTGAGGTCTGGCAGATGAAAGAGCGGTTTCTCGCCGGATTGAAACACCACGCTCACCTTGCCATACCCGCGCTGCGTCGCTTTTCCCAACTTCAGCTCATTTACTTCCTCTTGCAAACCGGCCATTGCGTGCAGGGTTTGCCAAACGGCCGCATCCGTGCAGGTGATTTCCCCGACAAAATACTGGCCCGGCTCTAGTGCGACGTAGCCGTATAGGTCGCCGGCACTTACGCGGCCACTGACCGGATCGATACGGATGTGCATTTCGAGCATCCGGCGGGGTTTGTGTTTTGAACGAGGAGCACCCTTGACCAAAGAGATGAAACCATCAAGGGTTTCCAGCTTCACTGACGCCGCTTTTCGACCTGTAGCCGAATTAGCGCAAACCGGGCATTCGGATAGATTCTCCTGAAGCAGGCTCCAGACGCCGTGACCTTCGTCCTTGCTATGTCCTGAATAACCGGGATGCAACTCACACGTCAGCAGATCGCGTGGCGCAACGATAGTTGGATATCCTGTGCTGGCATTTTCTTTCCGCACTTCCACAGGCGTCAGCCCTGAGAAATGCACGAGATTGCCGTAGAACAACGCAGCAAAATGCTGATATGCGCCTGTTCGGGATGCGAGATCGAACCGCTGTGCGATCCGCCCGGCTAATGCACCGCGTAAGACGCTGCCGGGAATAGTATCCAGCGTTTCGTACTGGTTGCCGGCTTCAGCGCGTCTGGCGATCAGCAACGGCTCATCGAGGCGGAGGAGGACGCGCAGCCGATGGGTATGACTGCCGGGATTGCTAGGCAGGTTAAGTGGCTCGAGCTGGATCTGACCGGCAGATCGGATGGTGTCATCAACCTGCTCACCCTTCAAACGCCTAGCAAACCGTTCCAGTAGCTTGTCTTCTTCGGCTCGATCCACAAGGTGAATATCACACTCGCCATAGCCCCGATGCTTCCCTGCGCCTATATTGCGTAGCATTCGCGCGGCAGCAAGCAGCCATTCCGCTTCAAGCTGCGCCTGATTGTCGTCATGCTCGCACTCGGCAATGAAGCAGAAGCGCAGTTCGCCATCGCCTTCCTCGCGCGTAAACAATTTGTTCTCTTCAGCGCGACGGGTGCGCGGATTGACCCGCACGCGCGTTGTGATCTGCGCAGCCGCTTCCCCTGCTTGCCAGAGATCGGATTTCAGTTGGGGCACTTCCATGCTTGCCGGACGCGCCGAGGAGATACGCCAGCGCTTCTTGTGCTTCGGCGTGCCAAAAATGGATGCAACGACAGTGTTTGGGCACTTGCCGGTCAGGTTGCACAGAGACTCCATCCGCTCACGCAGGAGGCCGGCCAGTACCGTGCCGCGAATCACTGGTACCCCGTCGGGATCACGCAGCAATGCTGAATCGACTTGCAAGCCGAGGCCATAACCGGCGCCGACGTGGTAATCGCTCTTGAATGCAATCTCGAATGCCAGACGAATGCTCATTCTTCCTCCTGCGGCTCGTAGTCAGCGGGGCTGTGAGCGAGGTCCTGTGCAAAGTGCCACGTTTCAAGCAGGTCGAGCATGCCGTGCGCTAGTGGCAGACTATCCTTGTCTCGTTTGATCTCACGCCAGTGGTGATTACCGTCGTTGTTCCGTGGCTTTCCTAGTGCTGAAAGCGCCTCCTCGACCGTTGACCGTGAAGCGGCGCTCAGCCGTTGCAATATGCGCTCAAGTGCGTGCTTTGTCCAGTTCTCCAACGTTTGGTGACGATCATACACGGTCACGGTAGCAGGAACTCCTTCAAAACAACGGCGCAATTCAGCCAGACGTTTGTTCGGCAAATCTTTGAGCGCCAGTCGCTGCGCCAGTAAAGCGTGCAGATCAATTCCTCGCTCTAGCGCATTTGCTGATACACCATTCTCAGTCACCCAGTATGGTCGCAATGTGGAACGAATAAGACGATCACTATCATCAGTTTCACGCCCTGCTAACCGATTGCCTAAGATAACCTCGAAATTGACCGCCGAAAGGTGTTCGCCCTGCTCTGCTGCCAGCAGTTTGCTCTGGCGCTTGGCTTCCTTGAGCAATGTTTTTGCTCGATTGTAGGCAAGCGCATAGGGGTACGTGCTCTTGCAGATGACAACAGCGGCGGCGATGGTGGGGCGGGGAATATTGGTCAGACCGGCAACCAGCCTGCTCATCTGCTTTTCCCACTCCAGACAAAACCGACGCGCGAGGTCAAGCGCGTATGGCGCCGGAATCAGGGCAAAGAGGTCATCGCCGCCGAGGATGAGCGGGAGGATCGGGATCATTCCTGCATTGCCCGGCACTGCTTGACGAAACTGAGCAACCGGCTGGGCAAGGCTGCGTCGCGTTGCAGTTGTGAGTTGTCGAGAGAGAGACTCCAGTCGCTGCTGGTCACACCTGCCAAAGATCTGGCCCATGCCGTTGCCGTCGGCGACGAGATACGCGACATAATTACGACGACTCAGATCGAAACTTGCAATATCATCGGCATCTTCCGGCCAGTCAGGTTTGACATCGCCGCGAATGGCTGCTGCATTACGATACGCATCGTAAAACTCATCCAGAATCACTTGCGGTTCACGTTCTCGCTCCGCCGTCTTAGTCTGGCAGGTCTGACACACGTACCGCGATCGCCTGGAAGCGCGTTTCCCCGGCAATCGATCGCGCCGTTCCGCCAGCGCCACGCCGCACGACTCGCAGAACGCCACATACGGCATATGCACTTCCGCCGCCAAACCTTCGCGCCGACTTTTGGCCCAGCGCAGCTTATGGCCAGCCTTATCATTCGCCGTTTGGAAATCGTTATTGTTCAGTTCCACCGGCTCGGCCACCGTCAAGCTGCCACCCAACGCCAGCCGGTAAAGTTCGGCGAGTTCAGCGCCAAATTCTAGCGCTTCGTCTCTGGTTGCAAAAATGATGCGGAAACTGCCGCCGTCATTAACTACGACCGTACCACCATGGCGTTGCGCCAGTGTCTGGTCAACTTCCTGACAAAAGCGAGTTAACAATTGACTCGCTCCTACTACCTCGCGCAAACGCGAAGAGCGAAAGATGAAATCCTGTATTTTGTCGGCCTCGGCGGCCAGCAGGTAGGGCATGGGTGGGTCTCCATTATTGACACAGACGCGGCGGTAAAAATGTCAACTCGCACACCTCGCACAAACGCGACCATGATGGTGCGTCAACCAATTTGTCCTTCGCCTTGGCAAGGGTGTGTTTATGGAAATGTTCCAGCCAGTTGCGCTCAAATTCCTCGACAGCGGCCTGAACCAGTTCTAGCGCCGCTTCAGCAATGGGACGCGGGATGTACAGATGGGTATGAATGGCTTCGCCGCGGAGTCTAGTAAAACCGGGATTGCCTCGATCTGAAACGAAGGTATCAAAGTCTAGCTGCTTTCCTTTCCAATACTCGTCCAGCTTGGGTGCTCCGTTACTTAAACTCACCTTCATATTGACCTGCTGCAACGCAAGTTGCCGACTACGCTGTAACGTTTTTCGCATTGAGTCAGCACTGCTATGGCTCACCATCGCCTTAAAACCCTCAGATTGGTCGTTTTGGCTTAAGGCCGAGGGCCGCACAGGAGAATTATTATTAATAGTTACGTCCAACTCATTTTTGAGCCAGCTTATACAGAGCCGCGCCTTTAACAGAAACTCTTCCAACCCCGCTGCACGCAAATATGCCGAGCGATAATCCTCATTTTTAGAGATGAGGCGCTCAATTTTTGCCAGCTCGTCACGTACATAGGCTAGCAATGGCAACGGCTGGGCAAACAACGAGTCGGAAGGTTTTTCACTACCTTGCTTCAAGGCTAAGTGAAGGTTGAGCAGTTGCTGCGCAGCGGTTTGCGCATTGAGAGCGCTTGTTACATTAGGCCAGATGCTGCCCAACTCTTCGATACTCCACGGTACAATATCAGCCGGCAGTGTTGGGTCAAAGCCGTCTTTGATCGTTTTGGCGGTCGCATAATCACCATTTTCCCACGCTTCATACATTTCAAACAATGAAGCTAACCGTTTCACACGATCGATATCGCTTTGATCAAACAGCGGCGTATTACCACTACCGCCGAGGATCTGTGACATCGCGCCAAGAATCCCTTCTCCTGTACCTCTGGCATTAGCCTCCTTACCCAAAAGGGCGCGCGCATTGCGGAAGTTGTAACTCTCATACAACCGCCTTACCTGCTCCCAGTCGCGCAGGTGGAAGGCTTCGTAGGGGTTGGCAACGGCGCCGATGCGACAGGTGTAGCCGTAGGGTCGTCGCCAATCTGAATCGTACTCGCCGAAATCAACGTAGGTAATCGGAAGACCCGAGTGCGCCGCATAGAGAAATGCGCCGACGATCATGCTGTTTTTAGCGCCGGTGATGTCTACGACGTTGGTGTAACCTGCCGGAGGTTGGGCTGCCGACTCTTGGAACGCTGCACGGAGCTTGCGGAAGACGTGGGTAGGAGTGTCATCTGGTAAATCAACTAAATTGTCATCTGGTAAATCAACTAATTTAAAGTTAGCGTCTGACAATTGCGGTCTGAAGTTGCCAAGCGATTGGTTCTGGTTCAGACGCAGCATAAGCTTTTTGAGATCTTCGCCATGATGTTCCCCCGGTGTACCTCCATAAGATGAATTCAAGATTAACACCACCCGCTGCGGCTTCAACACGCAAACGATTTGCAACAACGGCTCAAACGATTCGCCGACGGTGAGCGCCAAGGTGTGAACCTTGCCAAGACTATGCGAAGGTTTTGCCGTGCTGAGTTCTCTACCGAGGAGCTGGTCAATATAACATTCATAACTGCTGAACCTGTTTGCACTTCTGCTTGACTTCTCCCAGTACTCTCTGGTACGGTCCTTTATGTCAGATTTAGTTAGCTGAAAGCTCATATCTCTTATCCTCCTAATGCTTCGTTCACAAATCCCTCTGCAAATCTACCACACCCCCCACTCCCTCTCCCTCCCCACCTCTACTGATTATTTCTCAGCACTCCTGCTGATCCGGCGACGTGGGCAGGCTGCTATACTCGCTCGATGAACGCAGCGAAGTGCTCGCGGATAAAGCGGTAATCGCGCGGCTCGTCGTCCGCAAGTTCCCACGCAGCACGGCACTCGGCAAGAATGGCGGTTTTGTGCGTATTGACAGTGCTCAACGAAATCGACAACGCATCGGCGACCTGATCAGGGCGCGATCCGCGGGCAAAGGCGCGCAGTACGTCGCGCTGGCGCGGACTGAGACGCTCCCACACCTGGCGGCAGCGCGGATCATCCACTGCGGCGACGCGACGCACCTGCTCCTGCACGGCATGGATTGGCATCTGCGCCAGCGACCGCAGCACTGGAAAATAGGCGCCCCCCGGCGCCAGCGGCGCCTGGATCAACTGCACGCCGTCGGCAGGAGTGACATGCATTTGCGCACCGTCTTTGACCCGCTGCAACGTCGTTTCTGGCGTGTGCATGTGCCAGATGCGGTCTTGATGGTCGCAGAGCAGCGCGGCTGCCGACATCGCCAGCAGCGCGATCATGCGCCGTCCGCCGCTGAGACAGAGGTGCAGTCGCCGCCCTTCACGCTTGAGATCGGCGATCAGGTCGCGCATGCACTGCCACGTCGCTTCGGCGTCGGCAGCCGTGCGGATGTCGGTCAGTTCCACGCCATTAGCGCGGATAGGGGCGCGGCGCAGCCGACAGCGCCGACCGGCATACATGTCGTTGAGGAATTCCTGTTGCAGAAGGTGCAACGCCTGCTGCGTGCGCGGGTTGGCAAGCGACAGATGCACGAGGTATACGTCGCTGATTGGCTCACCCTGCGCCAGCAAGGCGTCGAGGGCAAAGGTGACGATCTGCGGCTGCCCTCCCAGCGTCGCCACCAGCGCGGCGTAAGTGTCGTCGGTCTGGTGCATGACCGGTATCCTTCATCTCCCCTAACCCCCGCCTCCCCCGCTGCGGCAGAAGAGGGAGTCCGGGCGCTTGAAGCGCAACATTCGTCCGTGTCCTATTCAAAGGAGTCGCATATGAACCCATTCCCCGCGATTGTCATCGGCGGTCCGCCACATAGCGGCAAGTCGGTGTTGACCTATCTGCTCACCCGGCAACTGCGCGAGTGGCGTGTCGAACACTATGTGCTGCGCGCCTGCCCCGATGGCGAAGGCGACTGGAGCCAGGAAACGCCGCCGGAACGGGTGCGACTGCTGCGACAGAAGGGCGCGTTCAGCAACGATTTCGTCGATCTGGTCTGCCGCGACCTGGCGCGCCGTCACCTGCCGTTGCTCGTCGATGTCGGCGGGAAACCCACGCCCGACCAGGAGCGCATCCTTGACTACTGCACCCATGCCGTCCTCATTTCCGCAACGTCGGAAGGACTGACAGAGTGGCGCGAGCGCGCCAGACGCCACGGGTTGCCGGTGATCGCCGAGTTGCGCTCCGTGCTCGACGGCGACGACCGCATTGACGCTGAGACGCCGGTGTTGTGCGGGCAGATCGGCAGGCTCGAACGTTACACCGGCGCCGCCGGACCAATGGCGCTGGCGCTGGCGCAACGGCTGAAACAGATTCTGACCTACACCGAGTCTGAACTGAAAGCCTACCATCTGTCGCACGCCCCTACCGAACTGGCCATCGATATCGATCACCTGGCGCGCCTGATCGGATTGCCGCAGGGCGAACGGCGCTGGCAGCCGGAGCATTTGCCGCTTGCTCTCGCCAATACGCCGGCGGCGTCGCTCTCCATCTATGGACGCGGGCCGAACTGGCTGTATGCCGCATTAGCGCTCCACGCCGCACCGCACCCTGTGTACCTCTTCGATCCTCGCCTCGGCTGGATTAAGCCGGTGACGCTGAACTGCACCCCATCGGCGACGCCTGCTGCAATTTCGTGGAAGATCGAAACTCATTCGGAATACACCCGGATCGAAGTGCAGCCGGGAACGCCGTACCTCGATTACGACGACGTCGACAATGCGGCGCTGCCGGCGCTTGACCCGCAGCGCGGCGTCGTGTTGAGCGGCAAACTCCCACACTGGCTGACCGTCGGCGCGGCAATCGCCTGTTGCCGCCATCCGTGGCTGGCGGTCGTCCAGGCGCAGCACTACGATCACGGCATTATTGTCACGAGCAGGGTGGAGGCGCATCGTCCAGGATCGCTGGTTGCGTTACGGGGCAACCCATAACCAGAGCGCTGGCTGAAAGGTGAGACCCAGAATACTCTGGCGAGCAGCGCAATTATATATGAGGTTGGCGAATGCAACAAGGTATCGCGCATTACAAACTTTTCACCCGCTATTGTGGGCATTACGACCGGACATCGCACAGCGCGCGTCATACGCGACCATCGCCTCTCGTGCTGGCGTCGAATGTCGCGTTTGTGACGGCGTCATATGCTATCCTTCAACGGGAAACATGCCCGACCCTTGAGGTCTTGCCGCGCACCCGTCCCGGTCGGTGTCCCGCCCGACCTCAAGGGTCTTGGGGGAAGAACGCGGGTGGCGGAACGTAGGGGCGCTCCCCCGTGGGCGCCCATGAGGGCGGGGCGCGTTAACCATGCGCTCCCCACAGAGACGTTGCAATGCAACGTCTCTGTGGGGGATGGATGAAATCGTGACGCCGGAGAGGTCTTATCTTCCAAAAGAAGAGGAGATATTGTCTATGCCACACCAGGTCACATACACCGGTCATCCCTTCATTGATGTCGGCTTTGCGACAATGACCGCATTTGTTGGCAAGCGTCAGTTTGCCGATCTGACAGCAGATGATTTTCAAAAGGTCGCCGATTATATCGAGACCAACTACGTGCGCCAGCCGTTGCGCAGTTTTCTGACGGTGGCGTTCACCAGCAATGCATGGTTTGCCCAATCGGCGTTCAACCCTGATCGGTTTGATGACCCTGACAAGAAGACCGAAGCGCAGCAGAAACGCAAGTATTGGGCGGATCGACACCTGCGCCAGTGGGCGCAGGCTGCTGAGTCGCTCGAAACCTGCCTCTTCACCGGTCTCCCGGCAGCAGCGTTTGAGTTGTCGGGCAAACTGCAACCGGGTCGGATTGGGCGGGCGCAAATGCCGCTCTTACAGGGTGATGATTCGATCAACTTTTTCGTCAATGGTGATCCCGGGCTGCCGATGGCGCCGGAAGCGATCCTGGCGCTCCAATGCATGCCGCTGGGCTGCGCCAAGGTAGGAGGCGGGCTGCTGGCAGTACACTGCGATGACGAAGCGTTGACGATTGAGTTTGCCAAGCAGTTTTTGCAGCGTAATCTCGCCGATGTCGCCAAAGCGCAAGCGGCTGGCGAAGAGAAGCTGCCTGGTTCGCCGCGCAGCCTCAAGACGCTGCTTGTCGAGACGCTTAACACCATTCAAAACCGGCAGGCGCAGGAGGAGTGGCGGCGTCAGCAACGGCCGGCCATCACGGCGTACTATTTCAACAATAGCCAGTCGCCATCGCTTGAAATCTACTATCTGCCGTTGCAGATCACCGGTTTCCTGAGCGCCGTTCATACCCCGAAGCACCGTAACATCTGGAACGAACTGGTTGCGCGCAGCTGGCAGCGTCCGGCGGCGCCGGGCAAGCGTGGCAAAGCGGCTGAACCAACCGAGCCGCGCTACAACTATCTGTTTGAGGACCTCTTCACCCTGCCGGCGCAGGCGGCGCGCTTTGTGCGCACCTATTTTCTGCGCATTCCCGATCTACGCCGTCCAGCCGATGACCCGCGCCGCGATTACTCGCCGCGTCGCGAAGCCGATCTCGTCTCTTGGCCCATCGTCGAACTCTTTGTACAGGAGGTGCTGCTTATGACCGATGACCGGGTAGCAAAACTGAAGGAACTGGGCGATAAGCTGGCCGACTACACCCGCTCTCAGGGCGGCAAACGCTTCTTTCGCCAGTTTTTCACCGTGCAGCGCACTGATCACTTCCTGTCGCTGCTCAACAAGACCAACATCGACTATACCCGCTACAAGCGCGGCGCGGAGACGCTGTTCGATCTCGATAGCTTTCTCACCCTCTTTATGGAAGGTGAAGAGGTCCTGCGATCCGACTGGCGATTGATCCGCGATCTGGTGCTCATCCGCATGGTCGAGCAATTGCGCGACTGGATCGCTAACAACGCGGATGCTGTACCTTCCGAGGAGGAAGTTACAATTGCCGAACCAGCCTGACGTTTGCACTCGACCAACCCATCGTCTGCTGACGTGACCCTTCGGTTGCCGAACCAGCCCGACATTTCAACATAAGGAGAACACTGCCATGGCTTTCGTTACCGGTCTGCTCTTGATCGACGCGCCAGCGTCGGCGCTCAACAATCTCGGCAATATTCCCGGCGAGCGTGAGGAGAACACCGTCGGGGTCAAGGTCATCACGACCAAAGCGGGCGCCTTCCCGTATGTCTCGGCGCAGGCTTTCCGCTACTGGCTGCGCACCACGCTCGAACGGCGCGTGCCGGAATGGAAAGCGTCGCCAATGTTCCGTGAAGAGAAGATTGCGTACACCGATGCAAACCCAATTCTCTATTGGGATGATGACATCTTTGGTTACATGCGCGCGCCCTCGAAGGCGGACACGGCAAAGAAGAGCCGTGAGGAGTCGGGGTTGCTGGCGGATGCCACGCCAGTCAAGGATACGGTCACCCGCGCCTCCCCCTTCCGCGTCAGCACGCTGGTCTCGATTGCACCAGTCAACCCGACGAGCGACTTCGGCGTGATGTCGCGTCACGAAGGCAATCCTGTGCCGCACGAGCATCAGTTCTACCGCACCACGCTGAAAGGACTGTTTTCGCTCGACTTGTGGGGATGCGGTACATTCTCGTATCGCAACCGCACCGGGTTTCGCAATCTCGATGATGAGCGCGTCCGGCTGATCGGCGACGTTCCCGGCGTCGAGCATCTGAAGGATGAGCAGTCATATCGCTTGCCAAAAGAGGCTCGACTGGCGCGCGTGAAGGCGCTCTTCAGCGGCATGGCGCAACTCGAGGGCGGCGCCAAACAGACGTTGCACTACACCGATGTCAGCCCGGCGTTCGTGATCTTCGCCGTGACCGCCGGCGGCAATCACATCTTCCATCATACCGTCGGCGCCAACCGCACCGGTCTGCCCGACGTGAAAATCGACGCCCTGCGCGACGCGCTGCGCGTCTTTGCCGATAGCATCCTCTCGCCGGTGTACGTTGGATGGGTGAAGGGCTACCTCGACGAAGCGCGATCTGCGTTTGAACAGTTCATCGACGAACATAACGCAACCGCCGCTAACGAAGGACTGCCGCTTATCCATCTGAGCCATCCGCGCGAGGCGTTTCTTGCCTTTGTCAAGGCATGTGATGAGCATCCAGAATGGTTGGATGAGAAGTAACGCAAGGACGCAGAGGCGCGAAGGGTCGATCAGGAGAGGCGCAAGCGTGGATGAGGAGCAACAACTAATTTGCGTCTTCGCGCCTTTGCGTTGATCACCCTTCGCGTCTTTACCGTAGTGATTGGAACAAACAATGCAAGTTCTCAAAATCGTGCTCGAAGGAGTAACCACCTCCTTCCGCTACCCGCACTTCATGCTGGGGACGCAGCCGAGTTTCCCGCTGCCGCCGCCAGCGACGATCTACGGGCATGTGTGCAGCGCGCTGGGGGAATGGATCGAGCCGGACGGGCTGACATTCGCCTACCATTTCACCGCTGCCGGTGAAGGGCAGGACCTTGAGCATATTCATGTGCTCTCAGCGTCGTCGGGCAAGTTGCCCGGCGGCGAGCGCAAGGCGTTGGAGGGGAATATCAACCCCTTCCGTCGTCACATCCTGCTCTTTCCACAGTTGACGCTGTACCTTAATCGGCCCGACTGGATCGACGCCTTTCGCAGGCCACGCTACCCCGTAATCTTGGGTCGCTCGCAAGACCTGGCCTGCTACACCCGAATCGAAGTAGTGGAACTGAAACAGACGGCTCAGGCGTACTTCGAGCACACGCTCCTGCCGTATGCCATGGCGACCCAAGTTCCCGCCGGGGTGGTGGCGCTCATGCCACGCTGGATCGATTACCGCGACCGCCGACCGGTGTTTGCCCGCTATCTGCTCTTGCAGCAACGGGTGACAACCGATCAGATGTTGCGCTTTGGCGACCAGACGCCGCTCTTCTGGAGCGATCCGACGGCGCCGTCGATGGGTGGTCTGCCGTTGGGGTTGTGGTTTCACACCTTTGTGGGAGCAAATGATGAAGCCCTCGCCATGGCCTGACTGGATGAATCATATCCTGGCAAAGAGTCAGCGGTACGGCGGCGAGACTCTGGCGGAACACACGTGGGATGTGCTGGTCAAGCTATCTGATCTGTATCGGCTGCGCCCGCATTTGGACGACGGATCGCGACTCTGGCACTGTCTCTACTGGGCGGCGTTCCTGCACGACTTCGGCAAAGCAGCGCGCGGTTTCCAGCAGCGGCTGCGCGGCGGGCCCGCGTGGTCCCATCGCCACGAAGTCCTTTCTCTCGCATTCGTGGATGCGATCGCCCATGGTTTCACAGCGGCGGAACAACGCTGGCTTGCGGCAGCCATCGTCTCCCACCACCGCGACGAACCGGAGATCGCGCAGACCTACCCGCCTGGTCTGCGCCGGGATCCGCTGGTCGATCTGTGTTGCGAACTCGACCTGGCGGTGATCGGCCATCTTCAGCGCTGGCTGGCGGAGTGCGCCAATCCATGGCGCGACCCCCTTGGATTGGGTGACGTGGTCGCTGCTATCGAACCGCAACCTTGTCAGGTTGCTGCTCAGCGCATCCGGCACTGGCTGGATGTGTACCATGACTGGGTGCGCGAACTGGCAGGCACACCAGCAGCGGCGCGCATTCCCGGCATCCTCCTGCGCGGACTGATCACCAGCGCCGATCATATGGCTTCCGCCCATCTGCGCCGGATGCCGCCGCCAATTCAGGCGTCCTGGCGGACGCTGGCTGAACGTGTGCTACGTCCCGATCAACAGCCTTACCCCCACCAGGAACGGAGCGCTGCGGTCAGTCCACAATCGGCGCTCTTGATGGCGCCGACCGGCAGCGGCAAAACTGAAGCGGCGCTCTATTGGGCGCTCGGCGATGGCAATGCGACGCCGGCGCGCATCTTCTACACACTGCCCTATCAGGCCAGTATGAACGCTATGTACGACCGCCTGCGTCGCACTTTTGGCGATGATGCTGTGGGTTTGCAGCACGGGCGCGCGGTTCAGGCGCTGTACGCCCGCTTTCACGAAGGCGAGGAGTGGTCGGCGAGCGCTGCCCGACGGGCGCAGTGGGAGCAGAATCTCAACCTGCTCCATGCCCGCCCGCTCAAGGTGCTCAGTCCGTACCAGTTGCTCAAGGCGCTCTTCCAACTGCGCGGCTTCGAGGCGATGCTCTCCGACTACGCTCAGGCGGCATTTATTTTCGACGAAATCCATGCCTATGAACCGGAACGGCTGGCGCTGATCACCGGCATGATGCGCTACCTGCGTGAACGCTTTGCGGCGCGCTTCTTCGTGATGTCGGCGACCTTCCCGCAACTTATACGCAATTGTCTGCGCACGGCATTAGGTGAGACGCCAATAATCAGCGCCGAATCAGCGCTCTTCGAGCAATTCCGTCGTCACAAGCTGCACCTGCGCGACGGTGAACTGACCGACGAGACGACAATCACCGAGATTGTTAATGCGGTTCGCGCCGGCAAGCAGGTCCTGGTGTGCGCCAACACGGTTGCGCGCGCCCAGGCGTTGCGCGACGGCCTGGCGCAGGCCGGACTGAACGACGATCACCTCCTCTTGATCCACAGCCGCTTTACCTATGGCGACCGCAACCGGCTCGAACAGGACATCCGCGCGCGCTGCGGGAGCAGCGCCCAACAGCGACCGCCGCTGGCGCTGGTTGCCACCCAGGTCGTCGAAGTCAGTCTGGACATCGATCTCGACACAATCTACAGCGATCCTGCGCCGCTCGAAGCGCTTCTGCAACGCTTCGGGCGGGTCAACCGCAAAGGCGCAAAGGGTATCTGCCCGGTCTACGTTTTTCGCCAGCCCGACGATGGGCAGGGCGTCTACGGGCGCAACCGCGATCCGCAACAGGCGGGCCGCATCGTGCGCGTTACGCTTGCCGAACTGGAACAGCATAACGGTGAAATCATCGACGAAGCGGCAATCAATCAGTGGCTCGACCGCATCTACGCCGATCAGACGCTCAATCAGCAATGGACTGAAGCCTATCAGCGGATGGAGCAACAGGTCGACCTGATCATCAGCGGTCTCCGTCCCTTCCAGAGCGACGAACAGCGTGAAGACGACTTCGAGCGGATGTTCGACGGCGTGGACGTGATACCGCAATGTTTTGAGCATGACTATGTCAACCTGATCGTCGAAGAGCGCTACATCGAAGCCAACAACTACCTGGTCAGCATCAGCAAGCAGCGTTTTGCCATCCTGCGCAACCAGGGCAAAATCAGACCGGCAGAAGAAGCCGGGCAGCGACGAGTGTGGGTAGCGCTCCTTCCTTACGACTCGCGCAATGGCCTGTCATTTGGCGATACGACGTATGACCCAGACTGGAGTTGAAACGCGATGCTCACAGTTCACCACCTCCTCCTGACCTTCACCGCCGCCACGCCCGTCGAACTCGACGACAACGCCGGCGCCGCCGTGCGCGGCGCGATCGTCAATGCGCTTCTCCAGCGCTTCTGCGCCAACAAAGAGGCGCCGACCTGCGCCGACTGTCCGTTGCTCAACGTTTGCCCGGTGGCGGCGCTCGTTGCGCCCATGCGCGACGCCGGCGAAACCGGCGGCGATCAACGCCCTCGCCCGTATGTCATCCGTCCGCCGCAGCCGCGCCGCTACGCGCCGGGTGAAACCCTGACCTTCGGGCTGGGGCTGTTCGGGCATGCCGCCGAACTCTTTCCCTACCTGGTCATGGCGGCGCAAGGGATCGAAGTCCAGGGATTGGGACGGCGCCTCCAGGAGAACAACGGTCGGCGCGGCGGGGTGCGCCTCCAGTCCATCGACGCCATCAATCCGCTGACCGACGCCAGGCAGTCGCTCTTCCGCGCCGGTCAACGCCAGGTCCACGCGCCCGGCATGCCCATCGGTCCGGCGGAGGTCGCGGCGTTTGCCGCCACCCTCCCCGACGAATGCCTGACCATCCGGTTCCTGTCGCCAATGCGCCTGATCGACGACGGGCGCCTGGTCAAACGTCCGGCGCTGCGCCCGCTCATTCAGCGACTCGGCATCCGCCTGACCGACCTCTCCGCTGCGTATGGCGACGGTCCGCTGCCGGTCGCCGACGCGCGCGCCCTTCTGCCGCTGGCGGAGAGCGCCGTTCTGGAACACGACAAAACCCGCTGGCTCGACGTGACCAGCTACTCACGACGCAGCCGCCAAAGCACCCCGATCGGCGGCATGATCGGCGATGCTGTCTTCACCGGCAATCTCGGACCACTGCGCGAACTCCTCGTCTGGGGCAGCCTGGTCCACGTCGGCAAAAACGCCGTCAAAGGCGACGGATGGTACGTCGTTGAAGGTGAACGCAGAAACGTCTCTGACCTTTGAAGTCTGCGCTACAGGGCTTGGAACGGCATCTCACCAGCACAACGGTCCACGCTCCTGTCTGAACGCAGTACGCCCTCAGGGGTGTTGGGGGACAATCACACAAAGGCGCGAAGGCGCGGAGACGGTGAAAACATTGAACGCAGGAAGGTGACAGGTGTGAAAGGCGCGAAGGTTTTGGTTGAACAGGCGGACACGAACGTAGGGGTGAGGCGGCGCCTCGCCCTGTGCCAACGCGGTGCAAAGGTGCTGATTGAACAGGCGGACACGAAAGGGGAGCGGAGCACAACGAATGACGATCGCAGGCGCTAAGTCAGAAAATACAAAGTCGGGAAGACTGCCCATGACCTTTAGTTCTCGGTTCTCATACTCAATTGCGGTCAGTCAGACAAGATATTCGAGCGCTCAGTTCTCACGGCGCAACGACCAATGCGCACCGGCAGGCGTGTCGCAGACGCTGACCGCGCCGTGGCATCGGCAGCCCCAACGGGGCTTGCATGTCCTCAGCGAGGGCTTTCGCCCGCAGCGTCCCGGCAGTATGGCGCGAATGACCGCGCAT
>NZ_CALLJH010000065.1:0-7411 GCF_938091255.1 uncultured Chloroflexus sp. | reverse complement strand
TGATGTAGCCCACATGCGGCGCGATGGCCCAATGCTGGGTGATGATGTGACGATGATTGCGATCGAGGGCGGGCTGCACGATCTGGCCTTATCGCCAAAGCCAGTCCGCGAGCAGTATTTTGCCGAATTGATGGGATGGCTTGAAGAAGTGGCAGCCACATCTGTGCAATCAGTATGAAGCGACAAGTCGCCCTCCTCCTTGGCATCTTGCTTATCACCCTCTGGCCTTTGCCAGCGCAATCAGCTAGCATTTGCTTCTGCGACGCAACCCCGATTTGGGTTCATGCCAATCCGCCCGCAGCTCACGAAGTAGCCCTGTTTCGGCTTGAAGTCAACGTGGCCGCTCCAGCACCAGCCACGACTCTAGCAATCTTCGCCGATACCCGTTATGAAGCCTACATAAATGGCCAATTGCTTGGCCGCGGCCCGGCCCGCTTCTCGCGCACCCTCCGCGAGTATGACCAGCTTGTTATCGGCGATCTGCCCGCCGGCAGGCAAATTATCACCGTGCGCGTCCAATGGGCGCCAAACACCCGGCGGAGTGATTCGGAACGGCCATTCCTGTGGGCATTGCTCCACAGCAATGGACAACCATTAGCTCGCAGCGGTCCGCATTGGCAAGCTCGCCTGCTGCATGCCTATCGCAGCGATGCTGCTCCAGTTCATCGCTGGGGCTTGATTGGCCCGACTGAAATCGTTGATCTGGCTGCGCTGACGCCGGATTGGGTGGTAAACGGCGGTACAACCGAATGGCAACCAGCCGTGGCAGTCACAGCTCAGCCAGCGCCGTTTACACCCCGCTCTATTCCGCAACTGGTTGAAGTAGACATCCCGATCCGGTCGCTACAAGCTGGTTGGCTTGCACCGGGGTTCACACCTATCGAATTTCCCGGCGGTGTTGATCAAGCAAGCGTGCAAATCCAGACGCAACGCCCTGCAATTCTCACCCTAATCAGCTTACAGGGTGAACTCACCAACCAATTGACGATCAACGGCCAATCGCTAAATTGGCAGGCTATGCCCAATCGTCCACCGGGGATCGTGACTACTGCCTATCAAGTTGCTGCTGGCACGCATACGCTACGCCTCAGCGGGTTGCGTGACCAACCTGAGGGATGGACAGTCTTGCTCTCACACAACGATTTGGTCACGTTTCCGGCGTTAACACTCACCAACCATGCTGGACGAAGGGTTTTGTTAGCGCCGCCGCAACCTGATCAGCGAGCAGTAATTGCGCAAAGCGAAGTGCCGCTAGTTCTCCATTTTCAACCACCGGCTAGCTATGCCATTCTTGATCTAGGCCGAACAGTGCATGGCCGGTTGTATGCCGACGTAGCAGGCCCTGCTGGCGTCATCGTTGATATTGGCTGGGATGAACGGTTATGGCAAGACACGATCCCATTGCCTTTTCCCGGTACGCTTCACCCTGAATGGAATCAAGTCGACTCGTGGCGGCTCGATGGACGATCCCATTCAATTAGCACCATTGATGCCCGGGCCGGCAGATATGTGCTGATTGCCGTCTGGAGCAACGAGCCGGTAGTCATACGCAACCTGCGCGTCAGCGAAGAGCGCTATCCGGTTACACAGATTGGTTCATTCATTAGTAGTGATCCCCTATTGAATCAGATCTGGCAGGTTGGTGTTGACAGCCTGTACCCAAACATGACCGACGCCTACACTGACACGCCATGGCGCGAACGCGGGCAGTGGTGGGGCGACGCCTACGTATCTGATCGCGTCAATCAGGTCGCCTTCGGTGATCGATGGGTGCTCCAACGAGGCTTGCGGCAGCTAGCCGGCGAGTTTACGACTGAGGGCGCACCAGCAGCGATGGCACCACATATCGGCGGGCGGATGCTCGATTATGGGATGCTATGGGTGCAAGCCATCGCTGATAATCTGCGGCGCACCAACGATCCAGCATTAGCCAGCGAGTTGTGGCCAACGATGACTCGTTTTCTCAACCACCTCGCAACGTATCGCCGCAACGACACCGGCTTGCTCGACCTGCCAGCAGGTCACTGGTCACAAACCACCTATCTCGATAGCAGCGTCACGGTTGCGCGTTACGGCCAATCAACGCCGGTGAACGCAATGTACTACGGCACCCTGCGCGCCGCAGCCGCAATCGCTACCGCGCTTGGCGAGACAGAAGCGATGCACCATTGGGAAAGCGAAGCGACCTTGCTGCGCAATCGAATCAACCAATATCTCTACGACCAACAAAGCCATCGCTATATCACCACGATCATCAACGGCCAACCGATAGCAGCCGGTCCCCATGCGCAGGCTTTCACGTTAGCGTATGATCTGGTACCGCCTACCGAAATCTCAGCGGTGGCCGATGCTTTGTTAAGCCTGATCTCGCGCGATCTCACCCGTCCCAATCTCCAGCTCTACGGGATGTTTTGGGCGCTGGAAGGATTACAGCGTACTGGCCGAATCAATGAAGCAATCCAACTGATAAAAGAGTTCTACGGCTGGCAATTAGCGCAAGGCGCCAGCACATGGTGGGAAAACATGAACGCTAACCGCTCTTGGAGCGGCAGCCTCTCGCATAGCTGGAGCGGCGCACCAACGTGGTTTCTCACCACTGCCATCCTTGGCGCGCGCCAGACAGGACCAACGACATGGGAAGTTGATCCCGCCTGGCAGGGAGTAAGCAGCGCAGCGGGAATCTTACCCTTGCCAACTGGTTCGCTTCTCGTAGACTGGGAATATCTGGGTTGTGAACTCCGTCGCGTGACCATTGAAGCTCCAGAAGCCACTCATGGTAATGTCTGGCTGCCACCGCCAGTGGAAACAACCGTCATCACCCTGAATGGTATAGCCATCTGGACGCCAGAAGCACACAATCCATTGATCCAGCAAACTGATAATGGCCGCCTGAGATTGTCACTTACCGGCGGGGCGCCCTATACGATCGAACAACGCTGTACCTGCAAGGCAATTTGGCTACCAGTCATCAGTCGTTCCTGAGCTAGTGCGGAGGAGGAACTATCTTGAAACGGCACACCATCATTGCACTCTTCATACTCAGTGTATTCGTAGGCAGTCTACCAACAGCAGCGCAGCAGCCAGCCAACATCACAACCATCTATGTACCGGTTGTCTCATCAAACCTCATTCGCCCATACGGTATTGAACCAAATACCGGTTGGTTGTACAGTTCGAGCGTTTATCCGCAAGCAGCTAATCTCGGCGCGCACTGGGTGCGGCTCAACACCATAAGCTGGCGCGAAGCGCAACCTACAGCAACGAGTCCAATCAACTGGAGCGCCCCTAGCTTTCAGCGGTTTGAACGAGAAGTGCTGGCGGCTAATGCCCTTGGCTTACAAGTGATGGCGATTATTGACGATCATCCTTCATGGGCGACCGGCAGTACAAAGATCTGCGCCGCTATTCTCGACGAATACCACGATGAATTTGCCGTATTTGTGCGGGCGGTTGTCGCTAAGTATAGCCAACATCCATACTTCGTTCGTTACTGGGAGTTAGGGAATGAGCCTGATGTTGATCCGAGTCTCGTCGGGGAACTTTCACCTTTCGGCTGTTGGGGCGACAAGAACGATGAATATTATGGCGGCGAACGTTATGGCCGGATGTTGCGGGTGGTGACGCCGGCAATCCGAGCTGCTGATCCGGGGGCGAAAGTAATCTTTGGTGGGTTGTTGCTTGCGCGACCTGAGAATACCAACCAAACTGACGGAAAGCCTTTCAACTTTCTCGCCGGTGCATTGCGTGCCGGCGCTGGGGATTATTTTGACATTCTAGCGTTTCATACCTATCCAACCTTTTTTGAACGAACAGGTTTTAGCAATATCGATTTTGATCTTGACTCTCAAAGCCTCGGCGGTGCATGGGTATCCCGAGGAGGGGCAACAGTAGGCAAGGCCCGATTCTTGCGTGAAGTCATGCAGCAGTATGGGATTAATAAACCGCTGTTCCTCAACGAAACTGGTTTACGTTGCGATGGACGCTATAGCTCTTGTGAAACACAACCAACCGCGTTCGAGCAAGCGAAAGCGAATCACCTCATCCGTTCTTCGATGCGCGCTATGGCGGATGGCATCGAGAACTATATCTGGTATACGCTGCAAGGGCCGGGATGGTCAAACACCGGCTTGCTTGACGTTAATCAACAGCCACGCCCCGCTTACACGGCAATGAAAACGGCCATTGAGCGCTTGAATGAAGTGCGCGTGCCACCCCAACCATTCACCGGCTATGGCACCAACATCGAAGCCTATCGCTTCCGCGGCAATGGCTTTGTACTCGATGTCGTGTGGTCAGTTGACAGCACGCTACGCCAGATCACGTTGCCGGCAACGTCATTCATTGCTGCTTACACTCGTAGCGGTGCTCCGATCACACCGGTGAGCGCCGGCGGGAATGTGATCATCTCGGTTGGGTTTGAGAATGTTTACCTCAAACGAACGCCATAAGCACGAGATTCCAGTTCGATTCTCTTGACGTGGCTAGATCGATCCGGTACACTACTCATGCATACGAGCGGCGGCGGGCAATTAGCTCGTCGCCGTTATTCCTCTTATCTGCTGGAGCGCATTATGCTCGCATCAACACTCAACAACATCTGGCAACAAGTTGCAACTGGAATTTTTGACCCATTATTAACTGTCATCGTCTTCCTTCTCATGCTCAGCCTGCTGGTGTTCGTCCACGAATTGGGGCACCTCTGGGTTGGCCTGCGCATGGGGATTAAAGTTGAGGAGTTTGGGATTGGCTTCCCGCCCCGCGCACTGGTGCTCTTTGAGCGCAACGGGATTAAGTATACGCTCAATTGGTTGCCATTGGGCGGTTTTGTGCGCTTTGCTGGGATGGACGGCGAGAAGGACGCGGTCTATGGCGCCGGCAGTCTTGCTGCCGCCCCACCATGGCGTAAGATTCCGGTAATGCTGGCCGGCCCACTGATGAATTTTGTATTGGCCGTCATCATTTTTACTGTTCTGTTTGCAACGGTTGGGGTACCTACGCCAACGGGACGAATGCTGATCAGCAATGTCTTTCCTAACACGCCGGCAGCAGCAGCCGGTTTTCAAGCCGGTGACGAGTTGGTGCGCCTCGATAACCAGCCGGTAACCGATGAAAACATCGTGCGTGAGGTTGCGCAGCGTCGAAAAGGTACGGCAATTGAGGCAGTCGTGGTGCGCAACGGTGTCGAAGTGACGTTGATAGTGACACCGGGCGCATGGATGGCGCCTGACGGACGCGAGTTTAGCGCCGGCTTTGGCTTTAGCTATGGAGCGCAGACGGTTAACCAGCCAATCAACCCGATCGCGGCAATTGGCACGGGGTTTATGCACAGCGTCGAATTGACCGGACGGATGATTATGATGCTGGCCGATCTGCCGGCAGCGATTGCCGGCCTGTTTAGCTCCACGCCGCCACCTGCCGGCGAACCGCTAGGGCCGGTGGGGATCGCCCGCGCCACCGGCGAAGTCATTCGCCAGCCTGACGGCTTTATCTCATTTTGGTCGCTCACGGCGGTGCTTAGCCTTAACCTGTTTATCCTTAATTTGCTGCCTATTCCAGCACTTGACGGCAGCCATATTCTGTTTGCGCTGATCGAGTGGGTGCGCGGTAAGAAGCTGCCGCCAGAGAAAGAAGCGCTGGTGCATGCCTTCGGTTTTATGGCGCTAATGGGGTTAATGGCGCTGCTGACCGTGAATGATGTGATTAACGCAGTGCAGGGTACGCCGATCTTTGGTCGCTGATGGATATTATTCGGGCAAGTGAACTGGGCGAGTATTACTATTGTGCGCGGGCATGGTGGCTGCGCCGCGTCGCCGGGCGAGAGCCGGACGGCGCGGAACGGCGTACCGCTGGGACGGCTAGCCATGCCCTTCACGGCCGGCTGGTGGCCACCAGCCAGCGCCTCCTCTGGATCGGGTTGGGGCTGTTCGTAGGCGGGATAGGCTTGGTGATCTGGGCAAGCTGATGGCGTGGCTAGGTATTGCGCTAATCCTGTGCGCAGTCGGGATGTTAGTGCTGGCGATGATGTTGCGCCGGCGCAGCGGTTTGCCATGGGCGCGGGTGGTAGGCTCTGATACCGGCATCCAACGCCATCTCGAACGGCCGCTCTTCAGCGCTCGGCTTGGTCTCACCGGCAAACCAGATTATATTCTGCAACGGGGGCAGGCGCTGATTCCAGTGGAAGTGAAACCGAACCGGCGCGTAGCGCAGCCGTATCCGTCAGATCTCATCCAACTAGCAGCTTATTTGGTCTTGATTGAGGAAACAACTGGCGTCGCACCACCGTATGGGTTGTTACGCTACGCCGATGAGACGTTTCAATTGCGGTACACTGCTGCGGTGCGTGATGAGGTGTTAGCAACGCTGGTCGAAATGCGCGATCTGCTCGATTGCGATGATGTCGCGCGCAACCACGCTGAAGCGGCCCGCTGTCGCGGCTGCGGGTTTCGCGCTCACTGTGATGATGCTCTCGCCTAAGCGGCTGGCTCGTGACAAGATGAGGATAGATGCGCAACTGGAAGCAGCTTTATGGATCTCACCTGCGATGATCTGGTAGCGGCGATTGCCGAACATTTGGCCGGACGAATCTCGCGCAGTCAATTGGCGGCGTGGGCATTTGACCGGTTTTACGAACTTGAACAGGGTGAGTTGATCGTACCGCTTGACGAGGAAGCAATCATTCGCGACGCGCTCGATGAGCTGATGTTTGCTGATGATGAGCCATTCGTGCTGAGTGAGATTGAATTACGGCAATTGATGGATCGGCTGGCACAGGTATGAAGATTCAACCGCATCCCCGCTTACACGGTATCATGATCGGCGACGAAGTCTATTCGTACCACTACCACCTAGCCGCTCGTGTCGCCGATATTTTCCCCGCAGCGGTTTGTGTCCGGATCGACGTACTCACCACTGAGACACCAATGGAGTTGAGCCATACTCCCCAGTTGTGGCGCGCTGATGAGATCGAGAATCTGTCGGTGTGTCGCTATTGCGGCGCGCGTGATGAGGTGCGAGTCGTTAGAGAGAATGGCATCCCGTTTCGGGTGTGTAGCCGTTGCGTGCCAGTAGAGGGTGAGCTGTAGACGTCCTGCGGTTAGGCGGATCAGCGATGGACGGGCCGGGCACGAGGCCCGCCCCAACAGCGACACGAGGCCCGCCCCAACCAGCGACAGGGCGGGCACGAGGCCCGCCCCAACCCGCGACGGGCCGGGCACGAGGCCCGCCCCAACAGCGACAGGCCGGGCACGAGGCCCGCCCCAACAGCGGCACGAGGCCCGCCCCAACAGCGACAGGGCGGGCACGAGGCCCGCTCCAACAGCGGCACGAGGCCCGCCCCAACCCGCGACGGGCCGGGCACGAGGCCCGCCCCAACCCGCGACGGGCCGGGCACGAGGCCCGCCCCAACCCGCGA
>NZ_CALLJH010000064.1:0-3935 GCF_938091255.1 uncultured Chloroflexus sp. | reverse complement strand
AGCACCGTGGTGGCGAGCAAAACGGTGATGCCTGAAACCACTGCCGTAAACGCCGTTTTGCCGCCGGCCTGATACGCCAGCGCCGAGCGGTTGAACGACCCAGAGCAGGGCATGCCGGAAAAGATGCCGGAGACAATATTCGCCAAGCCTTGGCCGACAAACTCTTGGTTGCTGTCGATGCGCTGACCAGTGTAACCGGCAATCGCGCGCGCGATCGCCACTGCTTCAACTAATCCGATAATGGCTAAAGCGAGTGCACCATTGAGTAAGTGCGCGATCAAGTCGAGATCGAAGATCGGCAGATTGGCCAACGGCGGTAATCCCGGCGGCACTGGCCCCATCACCCGCACGCCTTGCGCCTTCAGGTCGAGCAACCAGACCACCGGCGACACCACCACAATGCTGATTAGCACTGCCGGAATCTTGCGCGTCAGCCGCGGCGCGAGGACGATCAGTGCAATCGTGGCCATGCCAACCGCCAGTGATGGCCAATGGATGGCATCAAGATGGTTGGCCGTCTCAGTAATCGTTGTAAGCAAGCCGGTGCCGGGCGGCAGATCGATCCGCAGCAATGGCCCGATCTGGTTCGAAAGGATGAGAATGCCGGCTCCGGCAGTAAAACCGACTGCAACCGCATCTGAGACGAAGTTGACCAATATTCCTAGCCGCGCGACGCCCATGATCAGCCGAATGATACCAGCCATAACTGCAATCAGACTGGCAGTGGTAACAAACTCATTGCTGCCGATCGTAGTGACCGGTGCCAGTACCGAGAGAGTGATGATGGCGGCAGTGTTGGTTGGGCCGCTATTGAGATGGCTCGACGATCCCCACAACGCGCCGGCGATCGTCGCTGTCAGCGCGCTGTACAGACCGACAATTGGCGGTAATCCGCCTAATATCGCGAACGCGAGCGATTGGGGCAGCAACACCAGACCAACGGTCAATCCGGCGAGGAAATCGGCGCGCAGCGTGTCGAGCGTGAATGAACGCACCAATCGCAGCGGTTGGGTAAACAATGTGATAGATGAACGAAGGTAGGCAAGCATGATTTCATGTGGTACAAGTATGAGTCGACAATGCAGTACAGCGCAGCTATACTCTTGGTGCGTTATGGATCACTCGGTCGCAAGTAGGTGAATGAAGCTGAAATCATTTCATCGCGAGATAGCTGTATCATACCGCTCTTTGGGAAAAATTGTGTCAGTATCGGGTGATGAATGGCTTTGGTACACTTCTCATATGGAAGTGGTCTTATTCAAGTAATCGCATTATTGAGACACACCTAACAACGCTTACTTGCTATGAGTGTTCTGAATGATACCTATTTGTTTGGTAGATTGTGCCTGACGTAGACTTTGACGAGTAACACAACGATGTCAATTCCTCCGTCCTCTTGGGTGCGATGGTGGCACATGCTAGATCGATTGACGTGGTTTGTGGCGCTTCTAATAGGGTTGATGTTATTCGCTTTGCTCCATCGTCGCGGTTACGACGATCCGTACATCACGTACCGCTATGCGCTCAATCTCGCGACCGGTCATGGCTTTGTCTACAACCCCGGTACGGCCACGCTCAGCACCACTGCACCGCTCTTCGGTCTGATCCTTGTGCCAGTGGTGTTGGTAGGCTGGCCATTGCCGCTGGTCGCTAATCTGATTGGTTGTCTTAGCCACGCTGCCGGTGCGCTAGCGTTGTGGCGCTTGAGCCGGTTGTGGCGTGATGAAATGACCGGCGCAGCAGCAGCCTTGCTCTACCTGCTCTTCCCTTTGCCGCTGATGACGTTGGGTAGCGAAACCCTACCGGCGATGGCGCTTACCTTGTGGGCGTTTGTGAGTGCGGCGCAGGGCCGGCAGTGGTTGACCGGTGCGCTGTTGGGGGCGCTGGTCTGGTTACGGCCTGATGGCGTGTTGACCGGGCCATTGGCGCTATTGCTGCTGATGATCGATCACGGCAACTGGCGGGATTGGCGGCGTTGGCCATGGGTTGCGGCGCTGATGTGGGCAAGTATTGTCGCGGCGGGTCTCGGCCTCGCATGGCTTGTCTATGGCGCGCCGTTGCCGGTGACGCTCTATGCCAAGCAGCAGCAGGCCCTAATCCCCGGCTTTTACGATTTTGTTGATCGGTTGCAGGTCACACTCAACGGATATGCGCACCAGCCGTTCTACCAGATCGTGTTTGCACTAGCCGGGGTGGGTCTCGTAGCGACGCTGCGCTCACCGCGCTGGCTGTTCTTGATCGGTTGGGCTGCGCTTTACGGGGTGGCGTATACGGTGTTGCACGTCGCTGGCTATTTCTGGTACGTCGCACCATTGGTGATCGGTTTGGCCCCAGCGTTTGGGGTCGGGGTGCGGGTGCTGGTCGATCTCCTGCGCCGGGGGGGCGGCAAATGGTTGGCGCTGGCCGGCGCCGTGCTGGTGTTGGGCGGTACAACGTGGTGGCTCAGCGGATCGGTCTACCGCATTGGCCAGCAGATTGATCAACGGCTAGCGGTGTACCGCGCCGCCGGCGAATGGCTAGCTGCCAATACCGCTCCTACGGCGAGCGTCGCCACGCTTGAAATCGGCATTATCGGCTATTATGCGCAACGTCATCTGATCGACTTTGCCGGCCTTTTGCAGCCTGACGTTGCGGCCCAATTAGGATCAGGCGGGTTCCCCGCTGCGGCGCAGTACGCGATCGATCGCTATCAACCGCAGTATCTCGTCTTGCAAGAGCATGCGTTATCACTACTGGCAGGCCGGACTGATCTGCTGGAACGTTGTCCGGTCGTCACCGAGATCTCTGACCTGCGCTTTCCAGCGCCGTTGACGATTCATCACTGCCGTTGGTAATGTAATGAGAGCACGATGCCTTGCCAATGATCCGGCTCATAACATCAATGAAGGCAAATCAATGAAGCGACTCATCTTGCTCGTGTTGGCGCTGGCGTTGCTCGTTGCGCCGATGTCAGCCACTGCCCAGTCAACCGAACCACGCTGCTTTCCTGATGTACCACTCATCGATTACTGTTTGCATCCCTCGTTTGTCGCTTACTGGAGCGACAATGGCGGCCTGCCGGTCTTTGGCTATCCGATTAGTCCGCTTGAACAGTTCGTCGGTGATGAAGGCCGTAGCTTAACGGTTCAATGGACGGAACGCAACCGGCTGGAGTTGCATCCGGGCAACCCTCCGGCCTATCGTATCCAGATCGGGCGTATGGGAGCCGAGGCGTTGGCGCGGGCCGGACGCGATCCGTTTGCCGATCCGCCTGATGCCGGGCCGCAACCCGGTTGTCTCTGGTTCCCCGAAACCGGCCACAACGTCTGTGACCAAGAACCGGGCAATGGTTTTCGTACCTATTGGCAGAATAACGGGCTGCGCATTCCCGGTCTGAGCCGTTATGCGCAATCACTAGCGCTGTTTGGCTATCCGCTCACTGCGCCACAGATGGAGCGGAATGCCAACGGCGATCTAGTGCTGACGCAGTGGTTTGAGCGGGCGCGTTTCGAGTGGCATCCACAAAATCCAGCTCGCTCGCGGGTGCTGCTTGGTTTGCTTGGACGTGAACTCTACACCACCCCCCAACCTATTCCCGATCCGCGTAGTAGTCGCTCGGTGTTTGGGGTCGAGATTAACCGTGGCACCGTGGCTGCGACCGCTACACAATTGGCTGAACTCGGCGCTGATTGGGTGCGCTACAATGCCATTCTTTGGGACGAGGTTGAGCCAACGCCCGGTGCTCGTAACTGGACGGCACTGCGCGCAGTGGAAGCAGAACTCCTCGCGATCAATGCTGCCGGTGCGGTGCCAATGGTGATTGTGCGTAACGCACCGGCGTGGGCGCGGGCGCAACCTGATAAACCGTGTGGCCCAATCCGTGCTGATGCCTTGCCAGCCTTTGCCGCTTTCCTCACCGATGTGGTGGCGCGCTATAGCCAACCGCCCTACAACGT
>NZ_CALLJH010000063.1:0-23967 GCF_938091255.1 uncultured Chloroflexus sp. | reverse complement strand
TGATGGTATCACCGAGGCAATGAACGCGGAACGCGAACTGTTCGGCGACGACCGGCTCGCGGCTGTCCTCCGCGCTACCCATCATCAAACCCCCGCCGAGATCGTGGCCGCCGTGCTCGCCGCCGTCAATGCCTTCGCCGGTGATGCGCCCCAAGCCGACGATATGACAATGGTGGTGATTAAGCGGATGTAGGCTGTTCTATCGCTACTTGCACAGATCAACCCATCTCGCTATAATATGATGGCGACGCGGCACGGGGAGATGACGGAGTGGTTGAACGTGCCCGTCTCGAAAACGGGTAGGGCCTCATAAGCCCTCGTGAGTTCGAATCTCACTCTCCCCGCCAAATACATTGCGCCCGACCTGCGATCAGGTTGGGCGCGCCGATTCTTGAGGTAGCCTATGACGTCGGCAGAACAGCGATTGCGCGAACAGTTAGAGGAACAGTTGCGGCTTAATGAGTGGCTTTATGAACAGCTTGAGCGCCAGCGCGCTATGAACGCCGAGTTACGACGGGCAGTCGCCGATTTGGCCCGCGCCTTCCAAGAATCACTCGCCGCCGCAGTCGAAGCCGGTGAAGCCGGCGATCTCGCTGCCATTCGCCGCCTCACCCGCGCCAATCAACAACATTGGCAGCACTACCTGCAACAGATTGTTGCCGCTGCTGGCCGCCCTACCGGCACCGACACGCCACCCCCCACCCCCTAAGGACGCCGCATGCGTTGCCCTATGACCGCAGCCGGCCCTGCTCGACATCATACTTACCGGCCAAATCATCCTGCACCGTCTGCGGCGCACGCTTGACGCCGGTCAGGTAGGCAGCTCGATCCAGCATATGCGCCGCAACCGGCGCCGTCAACCAAAAGAAAGCGATCAGGGCAATCATCTTCGCTGCGGCAATCAGATCACCATGATGCACTGCCACGGCCAACAGCACCCCCATGATCCCCAACGTGCCTGTTTTGCCGCTCGCATGGATACGAGTATAGAGATCGGGCAATTTGACAATCCCGACCGATGAAATCAGTACAAATGCCACCCCAATCGTCGCCAATGTCAGGGTCACAATCTCTTTCAGATCCATCAACTCCGCCCCTCCTCAATATAGCGGGCCACCGCCACCGTACCCAAAAAGCCAAGCACAGCGACGATCAGAATCGCATCGACAAGCGCCAACTGATCGGTAATCACCACATAGAGCGCCACCAATGCCACCACGTGATTCATAATCGCGTCAAACGCCATCGCGCGATCAGGAATGCTCGGCCCAATCAGTAAACGCGCCATAGAGATCACCATCGAAATGGCGAGAATTCCCATCAACCCAGCGATCAGCATTTCAAACAACGTCATGGTGATTGACCCCTACGGTAACAGTTCCATCACCCGCCGCTCGAAGTTCTGCTTTATGTCATTACGCACCGCATCGGCGTCCTGTACATCAATACAGTGAATATAGATCGTGCGCCGATCGGTCGAAATATCGAGCGAGACGGTGCCCGGCGTCAGCGTTATCAGATTCGCCAAGACGGTAATCCCGGCATCGCTCTTAACATCGAGGGGAATGGCGATAATGCCGGGGCGAATATCGGCAACGCGCCGAAAGAGCACGATGCGCGCCATATCGATATTCGCCTTCAAGATGCTCCAAACCGCAAAACCGATAAACGCAATCCACTTGACCGTCAGGTGAGCATACTTGCGCGAATCCATACGCGGACGGCCCAACCCGCCGTTGACAAAGGGAATGCTCAAGAACCGACTCGCTAGCGCGACGATAGCATAACTGACCGCCAAGCCAACGATCAGGTCGGGAAGCGTAAAGCTGCTTTGCAGCGCCATCCACGTGAGGGTAAGAATGAGTATCAATACAATCATACACCCCCCTTTACTTCAGCGCCGCCCGATATACCGCTTCGCAACCATCGGCGCCACAGACCGCGGTAATGTAGACGTTGCGGTCAAACGCCTGTTGGCCGGCTATCGCGTTGTAGTCAACCAACGGTCCAGCCAATAAGCCGAGCGCCACGCTAAGGATAACCAGCGCCGCTCCCGGCGCCAACAGGCCAAACGGTACTCGCGGCAAGCGATTGACATCGTCGTAAGACTTCTTCCAGAAGACCTCATTCCAGATTTTGAGCATCGAGAAGAAGGTCAAAATACTGGTACCAGCAGCCACTGCGGTGATCAGATACGCTTGCTGACTGACGCCTACCTGTAAGAGGATCAGCTTGCCGATAAATCCGCTGAGCGGCGGGATACCGGCCAGCGACAGGATGCCAAGGAACCAAAACAAGGCCAACAGGGGTTCGCGACGGGCCAAACCTCCCATCTTCTTCAGATCGCCGGTGCCGTAAATCTGCTCGGCTGCACCACCAATAAAGAACAGCGCCATCTTGACGATCATCACATGCGCGGTAAAGACTAAACCGGCGGCCAAACCGGCGGCGCTCGCCAATCCCAATCCCATCACGCTATAGCCAATCTGGCTGATAATGTGAAAACTGAGGATACGGCGCACGTTCATCTGTGCCACCGCTCCCAACACCCCGATCACCATCGTCAAACCGGCGAGCAAGAGGATCCACGGCCCATACGTAGCCAATTCATTCTGAAACAGCAGCCCAAACGTCCGGTAAAGCGCGTACACCCCCACCTTCGTCATTAACCCGCTAAAGATAGCGGTGACGGCGACCGGTGGTGTGTGGTAGCTAGAAGGCAGCCAAAAGAAGAGCGGTACAATCGCGGCTTTACTGCCAAAGGCAAACAGCAGGATTCCGGCCAACACCGTCTGCAAGCCGGGATTCGCTAATGTTGCCATCCGCTCGGCGATATGAGCCATATTGAGCGTACCGGCAAACCCGTACACCAAGCCGCAGCCGGCGAGAAAAGCGGTGCTGCCAAGCAAATTGAGCACCACATATTTAAGGCCGCCTTCAAGCTGATCGCGGCTGCCGCCAAGCGTAATCAAGCCAAATGATGCCACCAGCAACACTTCAAACCAGACATACAAGTTGAAGAGATCACCGGTGAGAAAGGCACCGCTGACTCCAAGGAGCAAGAGCAGCAACAGCGGGTAATAAAAGTGATCTTCCCGTTGTTCGTCAATCGAATAGAAGCTATAGATAATCGTCGTCAGCATGAGCAAGGCTGCCAACATCACCATCAGCGCGCTCATACCATCGACCACCAGCGAGATACCGAACGGCGCAAACCAACCCGATGCTTGCGCTACTAACGGCCCGGTTGCCGGCACAACGCTCATCAACCACAGACCATACCCCAAATTGATCAGCACACTGATCAACGCAATTGCTCGCGCCACAAGACGCTGCTGGTTGAACAACACGGCTAATGCGCCCCCGATCATTGGCGTAATGATCGGAATAAAGAGATGAAAGACCATATCTATATTCCTATGCAAACGTTATAGCCGGTCGGTCGTCGAGAGATCATCCAGATCGTCGCTGCCTGCGGCCTGATTCGAGCGATAGGCCAGTGCCAACACAAACGCAGTAAACCCAAAGCTAATCACAATCGCCGTCAAGATCAACGCCTGCACTAACGGATCAGCAACACCGGCAGGTGGTTGGCCGCTCGCATCGATCAACGGCGGCGCGCCACGGCGCACACCATCACCCATAGTAAAAATGAGTAAGTTGACGCCATGGCTTAGCAAGATCAACCCGAGGATCAATTTCACTACCGAGCGACGCAACACCAGATAGGTCGCACCACCAAAGAGCGCGCCAATCGCAATTGCGAGCAGAATGATCATACGCCATCCTCCGTCTCTACCGGCGATGGTTTCATGGCCGGTAATGGGAAGAGGATCGGTTCCTCTACCAGTAACAGCGCGATTTTGGTCGTCACTCCAATGACGGTCAAATAGACGCCGATATCAAACAATACTGGCGTGCCAAGTTTACCCACGCCGGGGATCGGTTCGGGCAGCCAGAAGGCTTGCATATACGGCAGGCCGGCAACCATTGCCGGCAGACCCCAGATCGCGCCGAAGAAAACGCCAAACGCTGCCAATAGCAGATAATTGACCGGCAAAATACGCCGGGCCGTTTTAGGGCCAAACGCGACCATTTGCAGAATGATCGCGCTTGCTGCCAGCAACCCACCGATAAATCCGCCACCGGGCAGATTGTGCCCGCGCAGCAGCATATAGATCGAGAGCAGCAACAGCAGCGGCATCATCAGCCGGCTGACGGTGCGCAGAATGAGCGAGTCGTACAGCGCGCTATCTCTTGGTGTCGACCGGCTCGGCAGCCGGTTCGGTGGTGGTAACTCGTTCCGGTGCAACATTGTCTTTCCCCTGTCGTAAACGGAGCAAGCCATAAATGCCTAGCAAAGCGATGAACAAAACTGTAATCTCGCCCAAGGTATCAAATCCGCGGAAGTCAACCAAAATGACGTTGACCACATTCGCGCCTTTACCCTTTTCAAGGCTATTTTCGAGGAAGAAGGGAGCCAAGGGCGCAAACGCATCATTCGTTGCGGTAGCCAACACGAGGCCGCCCATCAAGAACCCCATCGCCGTCGCAATGATCGCATCACGCCGTCGCACCCATGCAGCCGAGAAATTCTCAAAGCGCACCGGCAAGACCGAGAAGACGAGCAAGAGAAACACGGTTGACAGCACTTCAATCAGCAACTGCGTCAATGAAAGATCGGGCGCCGAGAAGAGCACGAACAGCAACGCCACCATTGCCCCAACCACGCTAACCGCAATAATTGCGCCTAATCGTGTGCGTGCGTTGATGGTTGCAATGACGCCAACCGGAATAAGTGCTGCGGCCAATATTTCGTAGAACTGCAACTGCGGATCGAGGTCAAATCGGATTGAACTAATCCCAAAGCCGACAAACGGCACTCCAACAAAAACCAGCAGTGCCAGTGCCGTCAGCAAAATGTACCGGCGTAACCGGCCTTCTTGGATCGTGCGGGTCAGGGTAGTCGCACCGGTCAGTGTGCGTTCGATCAAGCGGTCGAAGATCATATCGCCACGCATCCATGCCGGCCACCCGCGCAGATTGGCCAACTGCTCGCCAAAGCGAGCCAAGACTGCACCTGCCGCAATCGCGCCGAGACTCACGAGCAGCGCCGTATTGACTCCATGCCAGAGGGCCAATTTAACCTCAAGCGGCTTGCCATAGATCGCCGCGCTCGCTGGCCCGATCAAGCTGCTGATCGGCCCGAGGAAGGCCAACGGGATGATCAGCGACAGCACTGCCGGCACGCCGGGGCCGATCAGCATACCCGGCGTTGGGTCGGTAATATGCTGCTGCATCGCCGCCACACTACGCTGGCCAAGGAAGGTATTGCTGAATAACCGCCAACCAGTTATCAAATAGGCCCCTGCCGTGACAGCAATCGCAGCAACCGCCAGCGTGCTCAACATCGCACCAAGTTCCGTCTCTAATGCTGCTTCCAGCATCAGCTCCTTAGCCACAAAACCAAACATCACCGGAATGCCGCCAAATGAGAGCAGAGCGAGCGCGGTAATGACCATTGTCCGCGGCATATAGGCGCGCAACCCGCCCAACCGGCGCAGATCGCGGGTACCACACTCGTGATCGATCACGCCGGCCAACATAAACAGGGCCGACTTGTACAGCGCGTGCGCCAAAATGTTGGTCGCTACCCCTTCGGCGCCATACTTACCGCCCAGCCCAATCTGCATCGTCAGCGCGCCGAGCATACTGATGGTGGTGTAGGCTAGCATCGCCTTGAGATCAAATTGGCGCATAGCCACAATCGCGGCAAACGTCATCGTCGCACCGCCAACCACGGCCAGCGTCACATCCCACAGCGCCGTGCCGCCCAGCGCCGGGCTGAGCCGCGCCATCAGATAGACGCCGGCCTTGACCATTGTCGCCGAGTGCAGAAAGGCGCTAGCCGGGGTGGGAGCTTGCATCGCTCCCGGTAACCAAAAGTGGAACGGAATTTGAGCTGATTTGGTGAAACAACCGAGCAAAATTAAGACAACTGCCGCCGGGTATAGCGCATGCGCGCGTAAGACATCACCGGCAGCCAGAATATCGCTCAACTCGTAACTACCTGCTGCCTGCCCCAGTAGCAACAAGCCAACTAACAGCGCCAGCCCGCCACCTGCGGTTACGAGCAACGAATGCAATGCGCCACGCCGCGCATCGGCATAATCGTGCTTGTAGCCGATTAGCAAATACGACGTGACCGAGGTCAATTCCCAAAAGACGAACATGGTCAGCACGTTACCGGCCAGTACCAGACCGAGCATCGCGCCCATAAACAGCATCATGTAGGCCAGAAACCGGCCAAGACCGTTATCAGTGGCGAGATAGTGACCGGCATAACCGACAATCAACGTACCAATGCCGGTAATGATCAGTGCAAAGAGCAGGCTCAACCCATCGAGGGTAAAACTCAGATCAAGCCCAAGGGCCGGCACCCACGCAATCCGTTCAACAACTTGACCGCCTTCCCACACTGACCCGGCCTGCGCCAACGTCAAGCCAAAGATCGCCAACGGAATGAGGGCCAGCCCCCACGCAATCCGGTCACGACCGGCAAAGCGCGCCACCAACGCAAATGGCGCAGCCGCTAGCGCAATCAACACAAGTGGATAGAGCATGCTTCCCTCGATCAACAGCTAAACGTGCGTAGTAATAACTGACACTTGCAGATGAGACCTACCACTATCAGTACGGCGACAAAGCTATATAGCAAGCCAGCCTTATTATCTGATGATAGACAGGGTTGCGTGGCTTGCATTCACAGGTTTAACATTCCACAATACTCTGGGTTTGCTGCCATTGTACCCGAAAATAGAGAAGCTGTCACAATGCGCGACGACTGCCATCACTTAGCATATTTCTGGTACAGTGATAATGATGCAGTCGTTGTACTCTCTATCTGTAGTCACAAGCCTATGAATATGGTTACCCGACTTCTCGCTCATCGAATGTTGTTCGTTGTCGGAGCGATCCTCCTCGTACTAGCAATGCTCAGTGCCTGCGGTGAACCGCTGCGCGAGCGCTCAATTGAGATCATCGCCACTGAAATGCGCTTCGATCCCGATCGGGTAGAAGCTCACACTGGTGAACAGATTTTTCTGCGCCTACGCAATCGTGGTCAAGTTGCGCATAGCTTGACTATCGAATTACCTGCTGGTGACCGTACTGTTTCGGCTGATCCGGGAGTTGATGCGATTCTCGCCTTCCGCGCGCCGGCCCCGGGCGAATACCGGTTTTATTGCCGTATTCCCGGCCACGAAGCCCAACAGGGGGTATTGGTGGTATTACCGTAATGACGGATGTGACGCCACCCAATCGCGGCGGCGTACCGCGTTGACCATCAATACCAACAACGTCAGTGCAGTTATCGGCAACACGAACAGCGCCATCACGCTGCTAAAAGCTGGTAGGGCATCGTGGTGGGTCGCAGCCAAAATCAGATACGCAGTGTACGCTACGTAATACCCTAAGAAGAGCAACCCTTCCCAGCGATTGATGCTGAGTCTGCTCACAAAAATGGGGAGTGCGGCAAACGCAACCGCGATCATCACCGGTATATCAAAGGTACTCAGTGCAGGAACAACCGTTAATCCGTTAGGGGTGACCAAGGCTGCGATACCAAGAATGCCGAGAATGTTAAAGATATTGCTGCCGATAGCATTTCCGATGGCAATATCGCGCTCTTGCTTAAGCGTAGCAATGATCGAAGCCACTACTTCTGGCAACGACGTTCCAGCCGCTACGATGGTCAGACCAATAATGACATCGCTCACGCCAAAAGCACGTGCTAACACGACTGCCCCCTCAACTAACCAGTGTGAGCCGAGGGCCAACAAGCCTAAGCCGATCACAATGAAACCAATAGAACCAAACCAAACTTTTGTTCCACTCCGATTCGGTAGCATTGTTGGCCCAAACTCTTGCTCATATTCAGCCTGCACTTCAACTCCTTCTTTGCGACTAGCGTATATCGACCAAACAATATACCCTATCAGTAAACCAAACAAGAGTACTCCGTCCAGCCGGCCGATCCTCCCATCGAGTGCTAAACCGGCCAGCAACAGCGAGACGGCAATCATAAACGGCACTTCACGCCGGATGAGCTGCACCGCCACGATCAACGGGCTAATCACCGCACATGCGCCGAGAATGAAGAGAATGTTGAAAATGTTGCTGCCCACCACATTGCCGACCGCAATATCGCTCTTGCCGGCCAACCCGGCTTGAATGCTCACCGCCAGTTCAGGCGAACTAGTGCCAAACGACACGACTGTCAACCCAATCACCAGCGGTGAGATACGGGCCAACGCTGCCAACTGGCTTGATCCGCGCACCAATAACTCGCCGCCAACCGTGAGGAGCGTGAGACCGCCAACGAGCAACCCGATCGTGATCACATCCATACAGCATGTCCATTGTTCATTCCTAAAGCAATATACACAATTGTTTAGTATATCGGTAAAGAACGCGCTCGGCGAGGGCGGTTCTTCGCCATTATGGCTACCGCCTACCCGTAGCGTGGGCGGGAAATTTTCCCCTATCAGAAATGGCAAAAATACGCTATAGTGCGAACTGTTGGGGAGTAGCCGCCCGCATAGATGCGGGTCGATGCAATCGTCAAGACGGAATTCGGACATTCCCGGTTGCATCAAGTACTGGTTGACCAGACTGGCGAGACCGACGCAGTGGTGAGCTGCGATCGGCTCGCCTTTTTATTGTGATGAGCATATCACATTGTCGGGAGCAATCAGCCATGTTCGACGCACTGTGGGTCTGGATCGGGTTCAACCTCTTTGTATTGGCCCTGCTAGCAATTGATTTAGGCGTCTTTCACCGGGAAGCGCACGAAGTTTCACTGCGTGAAGCAGCTATCTGGAGCGTCGTTTGGATTTCATTGGCCTTGCTCTTTAATCTCGGCTTGTATCTCTTTTGGGATACGATTATGCCAAACAGCTCGCTCAGCGCGAGTGATGCCGGGCTTGCCTTCCTAACCGGTTATCTGATTGAAAAAGCGTTGAGCGTTGATAACATCTTTGTCTTCGTGCTAATCTTCTCATACTTTGCGGTACCAGCGAAATATCAGCACCGGGTGCTCTTCTGGGGCATTCTCGGCGCGCTGATCATGCGCGGCACGATGATTTTGGCCGGTGCGGCGCTGATCAAGCAATTCCACTGGATTATCTGGATCTTCGGTGCGTTCCTGATCTTTACCGGCATCCGTATGGCAACAGCCCAAGACGAACAGATCGAGCCAGAGAAAAACCCAGTCGTTCGGCTCTTCCGCCGCTTTATGCCAATTAGCGACCGTTACGATGGTCAGAAGTTTTTCACGCGCCAGAACGGTGTCCTGATGGCAACACCATTGTTACTCGTCCTCGTGATGGTGGAAACAACCGACCTCATCTTCGCCATCGACTCTATTCCAGCCATCTTTGCGGTGACGCAAGACCCGTTCATCGTCTATACATCGAACGTTTGCGCTATTCTAGGGTTGCGCGCGCTGTACTTTGTGTTGGCCGGCGTTGTCCATCTGTTCCATTACCTCAAACTGGGGCTGTCAGTTGTATTGGCTTTTGTGGGCATCAAGATGCTCTTGCCCGATCTTAGTGCAGCACTGATTGGGGTGAGCTGGAAGATTCCTACTGGGGTGTCACTCGGCGTTGTCGCAACCATTATAGTAGTATCTATTACCGCCTCGCTTGTGCGGGCACGTATGCTAGAGACCAGCGAACACCCCGCCTCCTCGTAGCGTTGCCTAGCCATCAGAATGTTCGTTGCGCCAATTAGGTTCACCATCGCGCCTAGCAGGAACGAGCGCGGCGATCAACTCACAAATGAGCGTGGGCTGTTCCTGCTGCGGCATATGACCACATCGCTCAAGATGAATGTATTGTCCTCGACCCTCCAGCACAACCGCCATTGCTTCGATGCTTTCGCCATCGACGATCAGATCGTGTTCACCGCTCATGAGAATAGTAGGCGTAGGACATTCGCTCACCAAATCGAGATATTGATGGGAGCGGAAGAGAGTATCAACTGCTAACCAGCGCAGCGCCGAGAGGGTTGCCCGGCGTTGGCGCTTTTGGTGCAGCCGTACCCACACCCGCTGGCGCAAAAATCGTCGCTCGCGCACTGGTAATTCGTACAAATGATAGTAAAACGGGCGCAAGCTTTGGAAGGCTAGCTCGCGCGAGCGTTGGAGGCCGGCCAACATCAACTCGCCCACCCCCGGTAGCAAGAGCGGCCACAGCCGGCGGGGCGGAAATTGGCGTTTGATTGGCAAACAGCCGCTGATCAGAATTTGTTGTTGGATGAGCCGAGGTAAGCCAATACTCAGACGCTGGGCGATCATTGCCCCCAGCGAATGGCCGACGAGGGTTACCTGCTGTAAACCGAGCGTGGTGATAAATTCGGCCATGGCACGGGCAAAGAAAGTCAGACTGTAACCGCCCTTAGGACCGAAACTGTGGCCAAAACCGGGGAGATCGGGCGCAATCACCCGATAAGATTGGGCAAGCAACGGAATAACCGCACGCCACGTATCAGCTTCATCACCTAAACCGTGGATCAGGAAGAGGATCGGGTTTTCGGTAACGCCGGCATCGTAATAGAAGAGTTCCAGATCACGGAGCGCAATCCGACGAGCATACGGGACCAAAGCGGGGGGGATATCCATCGTGGAATGTCTCTGCATAGCATTGGCTCTATGGTCAAGCGATGTCACTACATTTTATGCCACCTCTTCTGGTACGTCAAACATTTAGAGAACTAGGCACTAAATAACTATAAAAATTGTTAACAATTTTTAAAGAATAAACAACCAAGCACTGTGAAAATCACCTCATTAGTTTGATTCATGAAAAGTTGTATGGACTTTAGAGACCAGCCCGATCACGCAAGTAACAAAAATAGCACCATGGAACAAATCATACACACTTATACCATATTTAAACATAGTATCATTATGGTTTAACCCTGCACTGTCACCAAACACTGTTCTGACCCTGCACTCGCTACCGCCCTCTTCACTATTCCGTGCTACAATCGGGCATGCCGGAATGACCGGCAATGAATGACTAGCAAGAGGAGCCGGCAATGCGCACAACCATTCGTGATATTCAGCAGATGCACGATCGCGGCGAGCGGATCCCGATGGTGACCGCGTATGACTATACTTCGGCGCAGATTGCCGATCGCGCTGGCATTCCTATGATTTTAGTCGGCGATTCGCTAGGGATGGTGGTACTAGGTCACGAATCGACGGTACCGGTAACACTCGATGAGATGCTGCATCACACCCGCGCCGTTGTGCGCGGTGCGCGCAAGGCGCTGGTGATCGGCGATCTCCCGTTTTTGACGTATGCATCGCCTGAACAGGCCGTAATCAGCGCCGGACGTATGTTGCAAGAGGCTGGCGCCCAAGCGGTGAAGCTTGAAGGTGGCATGCATATTGCACCAACGATCGCTCGACTTGTGCATTTAGGAATTCCAGTGATGGGGCACATTGGTTTTACCCCGCAAGCGGTCAACCAAATTGGGTTACGGGTGCAAGGCAAACGCGCCGCCGAAGCACAACAGTTGCTAGCCGACGCGCTCGCCGTGCAAGAAGCCGGCGCCTTTGCGATTGTACTCGAACTGGTGCCCGCCGAACTCGCGCAAGCAATCACTGAACGACTACGCATTCCCACTATCGGCATTGGTGCCGGCGCCGGTTGCAGTGGACAGGTGCAGGTCTGGCACGATATGCTTGGCTTGTACAGCGATTTTCTGCCGCGTCATGCCCGTCGTTACGCCGATCTAGCTACGATCATCGGCGAAGCGCTGGTGCAATACGCCAACGATGTGCGTAGCGGCACATTCCCCGGCCCAGAGCACAGCAGTCGGATGGACCCCAATGAATTAGCGGCAGCGCTGGCCAGTCTTAGTCCTACTGAGCCATCAGAGTAACGAAAAGAGTTACGAGTTTTCCGATCAACGTTGATCGAGGTCACTGAGGAACAGGTATGAACGTTCTCGCTACAATTGCCGACGTTCGCCGCGCGCGCGCGGCCTTTGGCGAATTAGGCTTTGTCCCTACGATGGGCTATCTCCATCAAGGCCATCTTGCACTCGTCGAACGAGCGCGCGCCGAGTGCCCAGCGGTCGCGGTTAGCATTTTTGTCAACCCAACGCAATTTGGCCCTCACGAAGATTTTGCCCGTTACCCGCGCGATACCGAGCGCGATCTGGCAATGCTTGCCGAAGCTGGCGTTGATCTCGTCTTTATACCACCGGTCGAAGAGATGTATCCGCCCGACTTCGGCACCTATGTGATTCAACCAACAGCCGATGAGGTGTTGGAAGGCGCGGCTCGGCCCGGTCATTTTCGCGGCGTGGCCACCGTCGTGTGCAAGCTTTTCAATATCGTGCAGCCGACGAAGAGTTATTTTGGCCAAAAAGATGCCCAACAGACAGTTGTGATCCGCCGAATGGTGCGAGACCTCAATATTCCGGTTGAGATCGTGATCGTCCCGACAGTGCGTGAGCCGGATGGGTTGGCGCTGAGCAGCCGGAATGTGTACCTCAACCCTACGCAACGCGCTGCGGCGCCGGTGCTCTACCGCGCCTTACGGGCCGCTGCTGAACGGTATGAGGCTGGTGAACGCAGCGGTGAGGCGTTGCGCGCACTGATGCGCGAGGTGCTGGCGGCTGAACCATTGGCGAAGCCGGAGTATGTGAGTGTGGCGCACCCACTGACACTACGTGAGCTGGATCAGATTGGGCCGGAAGGGGCATTACTGTCACTAGCAGTACGGTTTGGCGAAGTACGGTTAATTGACAATTGGGTGATAGCGCCAGCGTAGAGGTCGGTGTCAATAACACACGGCTGCGCGTCACGAGGCCGCAGCCGTATACCGTGTGGCGTTCATTTACCGTGGAGAGTTACAGTGCTCTGCCCCAAGAGAAGGGCAGAGCGGCATCAATTATTGTTTGACTGTTGCTTCAATTGCATCAGCAATAATGGCAACGATCTGATCGATCTGCTCGTAGGTCGTGACCAATGGCGGAGCGAGACAAATAGTATCGCCCACCACGCGCGTAAAGAGGCCGCGCGCGGTCATCTCTTTCTGCACCCGCGCGCCGACGTTGGCGCTGGCCGGGAAGGGTTCTTTGGTGGCGGTATCGGCCACTAATTCAACACCAGCCATCATTCCCTTGCCGCGCACATTACCCACGTGCGGCAGTGCGTACAGCTCTTGCAGCCGACGCTGCATATAATCGCCTACTTCGGCGGCGCGCTGCACCAACCCTTCGCGCTCGATAATGGCGATATTGGCCAACGCCACTGCGCAGGCGGTCGGGTGCCCTGAATAGGTGAAGGCGTGCATCCAACGCTTCTCAGGCGGAACCGACTCGATGACTTCGTAGATCCGATCGCTGACGCCAATACCGCCGAGCGGGATATAGCCCGATGTAATCCCCTTGGCGAACTGGGCAATGTCAGGTTCGATGCCATAGTGCTCAAGCCCAAACCAACGCCCGGTACGACCAAAACCGGTAATCACCTCGTCGCTAATCAAGAGCACCTCGTAGTAATCACAAATCTCGCGAATCCGCTGGAAATAGTCGTCTTGGGGCGGAATAACGCCACCGGCGCCTTGCACCGGCTCGGCAATAAAGGCAGCGACCGTCTCTGGGCCTTCGCGCAGAATTGCCTCTTCGAGCAGATTAGCAGCAGCAACGCCATCGCTAAGATGCGGGGTTGGATTCACGAAACGGTACGGATACGGCGACTCGATATGAATGAAACCGGGCACGCGCGGCTCGAACATGGGCCAGTAGGCCGGCAAGCCGGTGGCACTCATAGCCGCCATTGTTACCCCGTGGTACCCCTTCATACGTGAAATGAACTTAACCTTTTCGGGCTTACCAACCGCTTTCCAGTAGAAGCGCGCCGTCTTAAACGAACTTTCGGTGCTCTCGGCGCCGCCAGAGGTAAAGAAAAAGTGATTGATGCTCGGATAGAAGAGTTGGCTCAGTTTCTGCCCCAACTGAATAGCGGGTAGATTGGTGGAACCGACATACGATGAGTAGTACGCCAACTGCTTCATCTGCGCACAGGCGGCTTCAGCCAGCTCTTCGCGCCCGTGGCCGACATTGACATTCCACAGCCCACTGAGACCATCGATGTATTCGCGTCCTTCGGCATCAATGATGATCGACCCGCGTCCGGCCACCCAGATTTTGGGGTTCTGGTGTGCAGTTGGATGGGCCAGCGGATGAATTAAGTAGTCGTGGTCGGCCTGAATCTGTTCTTGCAAGTTGTACACGCGCGCCTCCTCGTGGGAAATACTGGTGCTGATGGTTGGATTGTAGCGGAGAAGGGCAGAGACGGCAAGCGGAGAGTGAGCGAAGGGAAAGAACGCAGTACAATAGAGAACAATCATTCCGACGATGGAGAGCGTTATGCATTGGCGCACACAGATTGAATTGATCCGGCAGGCGCTGGCTGGGCCGCAGCCATCGCTCGAAGAGATGCTGGTATTGCGTCGGCTTGATGGCGCACCGTTGCGGCCATTTACGCCGCCACCGGGAGTCACGCCACGCCAATCGGCGGCGTTGCTGCTCCTCTTTCCACACGACGATCAATTGTACTTGCCGTTAACGGTGCGTTCGAGCCGCGTCACCACCCATCGCGGCGAGGTCTCGTTGCCGGGAGGCGGGATCGATCCCGGCGACGGCGGCGCTACCGGCGCGGCGCTGCGCGAGGCGCACGAAGAGATTGGGGTTGATCCGGGGCGGGTGGAAGTGCTTGGCGCGCTCACCACTTTCTACATCCCGCCGAGCAACAACTACCTGACGCCAATCGTGGGCGCGTACTCAACCTCGTTTGAGCCGAACCACGACCCGGAAGAGGTCGAGAGCGTGTTTACGGTACCGCTCGTTGCGCTGTTTGATCTGGCGACAGTACGTGAGGAGATTTGGGAACGGAGCGGTACCCGGATGCGGGTGCCGTTTTTTGCCCTCAACGGGTACAAGGTATGGGGAGCGACCGCCCTGCTGTTGAGCGAATTTGTTGCCCGGTTGCGGCGAGCGGGATGGGGGCAGTAAACCGGTTGCCATACCGATGCATGATAACCGGTGACGGCATTGGGTTGGAGCCGCACCGCCGGGCGGCTCCAAAAGGATTTTACCGCAGATTACTCGGTCGTTCGCCCAACGTTACCGTCACATTCTGTTCTTGGCCGTCGCGCAGGATGGTCAATTCGACCGTATCGCCGGGGCGATATTGCAGTAGCAATTGGCGCAGCGAGGTATTGGCATCGAGGCGTTGGCCGTTCACGGCAGTAATAATATCACCCTCGCGTAAGCCAGCTTGTGCAGCGGCCGTGTTGGGCAGTACAGCCGATTGACCATTGATTCCGGGATTGATAAATGCACCGTTCTGCACCGGCAAATTGTACTGCGCCGCCACTTCACCGTCAATCATCAGATAGGTAATGCCGAGGAACGGATAGCGCACTTGACCGGTACGGATGATCTGATCGGCCACATTCGAGAAGATGCTGCTCGGCACAGCAAAGCCTAAACCTTCTACCGGCGCACTTGTGCCGAAGCCAAAATCGTTGCGCACAACCAAGGTATTGATACCAACGACTTCACCCTTGAGATTAATAAGCGGGCCACCACTATTGCCACTATTGATAGCAGCGTCGGTCTGGATCAACCCCTCCATCCCACTACCGGGGACCGAACGGTTGAGCGCGCTGACCACGCCAGCAGTGACCGTATTGCGGAAATTACCGAGCGGGCTACCAATCGCTAGCACCGTCTCACCGGGTTGTAACGCTGCCGAATCGCCAATCACCGCCACACCGGGCACTTCACCGTCAACCTTCAGCACTGCAATGTCGTTGAGCGAGTCGGTGCCAACTAACGTAGCTTGCCGGCGCGTACCATCAGCAAAGAGAATAAAGTAGCGACGACCACCCTCGACGACGTGGTTGTTGGTAATGATGTACCCATCATTGCTAATGATTACGCCACTGCCACTCCCACGACCGGTACTACTCTCGACAGTCACCGTCACCACTGCTGGAGCGACCCGCTTCACCGCTTCAACCATTGCATCCGACAGACTGACGACCACTGTATCAGATACTGCCGGAGATTGGGTGGGCGCAGCGGCGCTGTTGGTTGTCGCCACGACCGGTTGATTCCGCAAAGAGGTCACCGTCGCCGAGACCTGCGCGACGGTTTGGCGCGAGACGAGGTATCCAACGACACCGCCAGCCGCGCCGCCACCGGCGACACCGATAAAGATGCCAAGCAAAAAGACAAAGATCAATGCCAACCGATTGACATTCATAATGAAACCTCCTCTGCTTCAGGCGACACCCATCGCCATCGCTGAGGGTATCATGGTGCGCCGATTTTAATCTTGGGTTAGAAGCATGTAAGAAGTTGATGAGATTCGATCGGGATGTCCGCTATAACGCACAGACACCCCTCGATTGTCTGTGCATTACAATCTCAATGCGGTATATTCAGCAGATCGCGCAAGGCCGGTTCGAGGGTAGGAAATTGGAACTGATAGCCAAGATCAAGCGCCTTGCGCGGCACAGCGTTTTGGCCATTGACCACCAGATCGGCCATCTCGCCGAGGGCGAGGCGCAGGCTAAACTCAGGCACCGGCAACCATGACGGCGAACCGAGCACTTTACCGAGCACGGCGGCAAAATCGCGATTGGCCAGCGCATTCGGCGCAGCAGCATTAAGCGGCCCGCGCACGCGCTCATTTTCAAGTGCAAAACGGATCAAGCCAACCTCGTCAGCCGGATGGATCCACGGATAGACCTGCGTGCCGGGCAAAATCGGGCCGCCAATGAGGAGCTTAAACGGGAGCATAATCTGCGGTAACGCACCTGAATTTGGATCTAGCACCAAACCGGTGCGGATCATAACGGTGCGCACTCCCAACGCCTCGGCCTTAGCCGCTTCGGCTTCCCACGCCACACACACCTGCGCCAGAAAATCACGCCCTGCTGGCGCACTCTCGTCGAGCGGGGTACTATCGCGATAAAAGCCGTAGTAGCCGACTGCCGAGGCACTGACAAACACGGTAGGACGCTGCTGCGCCGCGGCCATCGCATTGACGATCCCGCGTGTGCCGATCACACGACTATTGAGGATCTCGGCCTTGTACTGGGGTGTCCAACGCATACCGAGCAGACCCGACGAAATCGGCGCACCGGCCAAATGGATAACACCCCAAGCACCGTTGATGTTGGCAAACCACGGCCCCTGCTCAGCAGGTTGCCATGCCACGTATTCAGCAGCGCCGGGCAGTGCAGAACGGGCACGTGCCGGATCGCGGCTAAAGATGACCAGTTCGTAATCGTTGCGGAGTTCGGCGACCAATTTGCGACCGATTAAGCCAGTCGCTCCGGTAATGACAATGCGTTTAGTGCTCATACTAGCATCGTACCATGTTCAGCAAGCCTGTCAATGCTGGGTTATGAGTTATGCAGAGCAGCAGAGAGGGTGCATGCCCGCAACCTGTTGTTAGCGAGCCATAGCCTGCGCTCCGTTGAGAAGAGAACCCGACCCTGAACTTCCACGCCGAAGCCCGCTGCGCGGGCTGATGACCTACCCCCGGCCACCGCTCCCTCTTGACAGCGGGAGAGGGGGACTGCGTGGTGGGCAACCACGACATTGCTCAAGCGGAACGCAGCAGCGTCTCGTACCCGCCCCAGCGAGCACGAAGACGAGGGTGAGGGTGAAAGGGTAGGGTTATGGCCCTCCCGGCCCCCCTGCTGCAAGCGTAAGAAACCGCGCTACGCACAAGTATGGAGTGTGGTAGTTAGACTGCCGTACTCCATAGCAGGGATTGCCACCGCTGAAGCAGAAGCGTGCTGTGAGAGATACGCCCCGCGCCTTTCCAAACCTGTACATCTGTCCTGATCAGTGGCGTCCGTGTCCCCTTTGCCCTGTGTCAGCCGATCGATCCCTCTGAAGCGGGAGATTGCTTCGAGCGCTCCGCGCTCGCGTAAAAGGACAGGTGAGGACGGCATTGCGAGCCGCCAGAGGCGGCGAAGCAATCCCCGGCGCGGATTGAACTCACCCGCTCAGCCAATCCTGTCGCGCGAGCAGGAGCTTGCTTCGGGCGCTCGGCGCTCGCGCAAGGACAAACGGACAAAATAGGTTTGGCAAATCACGGCTTCCCTCTTATGATGTAAAGACAACACAGATTGGACGTTCATCACAATAAAGAGCTGATTCGCACGTAGAAATTCCTCGCACCGGCATGGCACAAATCTTACGCCCGCAACATCGCTTCTGGACTGAGCTGGCAGAGCAGGCAACCGCTCAGATCAACCAGCGTGGCGTCCTCTACCAAAACCTGCAACGCCGGCTAGCTAATCAGCCGGACGGCGAAGGCGGCGTATGGAGTATGTTGCGCCAGCGCGCCGACCCGGCCCAATACCGGCCCCAGCGGATCGAGGGGGTGATCGAAGAGACGCTCAACGAAGGCGGCCAGCAAGTGACGGTGTTGCGCAGTCCGAGCGGGCATTACCTGCGCCTGAGCGCTGCCGAGCGCGAGATTTGGCAAGCGATGGACGGTAGCCGCACTATTGCCCAACTAGCGACGATGGGCTTTCTGCGTTTCAAGCAATTGCTGCCCATCGCCGGCTTGGTCGAGACGCTGCGCGCGCAGGGATTTCTAAGCGACACGCCAACCGGCATCTACCGGCGTCTGCGCACCCAACTCGAACAGCGGACAGCAGAGGGCTTGGGCCAACGCCTCCTTAGCCTTACTCATGGACGCAGTTTTTCATTTAGCGGCGCCGATACGCTGTTTGACACACTTTACCGCTGGGTTGGGCGCTGGCTCTTCAATCGCTTCTTTGCCGGGTTGCTCGGTATCATCACCGTGATCGGCGTGATCTGCTACTTTTTGCCGGGCGTGAGCGGCAGCGACCTCATCAGCGGCGAACAGTTTGCGCTCGACTTTCTGATGTTGGGCATCGCGCTGTTCATCACGCTCACCTTGCACGAAATCGCCCACGGCTTGGCGGTGAAACACTTTGGCCGGCATGTGCCGCGAGCAGGGATTATGCTCTATTTCGGCATGCCGGCGGCATTTGTCGATACGAGTGACATTTGGCTTGCGCCGCGCTATGCCCGCATTCTGGTATCGCTAGCTGGCCCGCTCTGCGATTTGTTGATCGGATCGATTGCCGCGATCATCGCATGGGCCGCGCCAGACACCATGGGCGGCCTGTGGATGCGCCGGATTGCCACGGCTTCGTATCTGACCGCACTATTTAACTTCAACCCGCTGCTCGAACTCGATGGCTATTTCATTCTGGTTGACGCCTTACGCTTGCCGAATCTACGCAACCGGGCGCTCGCCTTTATCGGCGGCCCATTTTGGCAAAAGCTGCGCGCCGGTACGACACTGAACCGTGAAGAGCGGATCTTTGCCGGATACGGTCTGTTGAGCGCGACCTATACCGGCATTGCAATTGTGATGGCAACACTCTTCTGGCAACGCCAATTTGCAAGTATGGCGAGCGAACTCTGGTCAGGCGGCTGGATTGGGCAACTGCTCGCTATTGGGCTCTTCGGACTGGTCATTGCCCCATTGATGATCGGGATAGCACTGGCCGGTTGGGGCCTAGTCAAAGCTACCGCGACGTGGTTAGCGCGACGGGGGTATGCACGGAATCCGGTAATTGTTGCTAGCGCATTCGGAATGTTGGCACTTGCCGTGAGTTTGTTGCCACTCCGCTTCGGCCTAAGCTTAGAAACCGGCGTATTGCTAACGGCGCTGTGGGTAGCAGCAGTGATTGCACAGTGGTACTTGCAACGCGATTATGAAGGCGCATGGATCGGGCGGGCATTAGCGAGCTTCTTGATCATCAGTGTCATCGAATTGATTGCCCAAGCTGGGTATCTCATCGCACCCGATGCGGCACGCCTCTGGTCGGGCATAGAAATCGTTGGCTACGCACTGTTACTCTTCGCCGGTTTTGTTGCTCTGCTCGATGTTGATCTCCACCAACAGCGCAGCAGTGCATTGATCGCGAGCGCCCTCCTACTCACCCTTGCCTTTCCTGCTGGCGCCATTGCCGCCGAGATCATCCGCGTAGCGCACCCCGAATATAGCCCGTTGTGGGCCTTGATCGCCGCTGTCCCGATCTACAGCGGCGTGATCGGGCAGGCGTTGCTCTTGCCGCTGCTCATCAGTCTGCGCGATGCCCGGCTCTTTTGGAGCTGGTTATTGCTCTGGTTCGGCATTCTCGCCCAGATTAGCAGTTATTTGCTCGAACTGTTACCCACATGGCGCAACACGCCGCTCACGCTCACACTTCTCGTATTGGCAGCCGGACTATGGGCAGCAGCGTGGGCAACGCACCTTGTAACCTTGCGCGGAATCAGCCTCAGTGGGCTGAATTGGCCCTTGCAACCTGCCCTAGGTGAAACCGTGCGCTTACAGGATGCCTTTCGCCATATGTACATCGGGCTATATCGCTTATTACGCGGGAATTACGGCACCCAACGCACCAGAGCCCTCGATAATCGGATGGACGTGCTCGCAGCCACTGCCAACTGGGAAATTACCTTTGACCGCGATCAGGTACGGATCAGCCCGACCGTACTAGCGCTCCCGCTCAATGTTCAAGCAGCGCGTTACGCCGAAATCTTGCGCTACGCCGTGGCAACCCTTGAACAACTTGCCGGACGCACGTTTACCCAGCGTGCCTTGCTGGCAGCGTATGATGCACTGCCGTGGCCAGAGCGTGAAGCGCTCGATCGGCATTGTCTGGCACAAATGCCATTGGCACACGACATTTCGCGCGCGTTTGGTGATGCCCGTGAAGCCCGCGTGCGCTTGCTCCGCCAAATTGAGTTGTTTACCACCTGCGACGACCAAGAGTTGCACGAGCTAGCAGCGGCGTTTATACCACAACGAGTAGCTGCTGGTGAACTCTTGCTACGGGCCGGTGAACCACCGCGTGGGATTTGGGTGATTGAAGCGGGTGAAATTCTCGAACGGAATGGAGAAGTGGTTCGTGAGCTTCACCGCGGCGATTACTTTGGTGAGCTGCAAGGGCAAGAGGTAACCGACTGCGAGTATCGCGCAAGCATTGAAAGCGATCTTCTATACTTACCATCGAATGAACTGCAGCGCATGCTGCGCGAAGCAGCGCCACACACTGCTGAAGGCGCTGAACTGCTCGCTCGGATGCGGCTGCTCGAACGGGTACCGCTGCTAGCCGACGTGCCGCGCGCCAGACTGCGCGAGCTGGCTCGTTCTGCCGAGCACATCACCGTTGCAGCACGGCAGGTTATCATCCGACAGGGACGCCCCGGCGGGAAACTTTACGTCATTGTCAACGGTCAAGCGGCAGTCCTACGCCAAGAAGAGAGCGAGCACGGGCCAAAAGGGCCAGCGCGATTAGTGGCTCGCTTAGGTCCGGCTGAATTTTTCGGCGAGATGGAGCTGCTGCGTGGCACCTTGCCAATCGCTAGCGTCGTCGCCATCACCCCGCTTGAGCTGATTGCGATTCCACATCAGGCACTGGTACAACTCATCCTAGGTGGCGACCGCCTCACCCGCAAGCTCGAACAGATTAGTAGCGGACGATTGTTGGAGTTGCGAGAGCGGGCAAAGGCGTGATGGGTGCATAGCCCGGCGTGCGACCGTTTTTCACCACAGAGGGTACCGGGCGTTTTACCGCAGAGGGCGCGAAGGACGCGGAGGGTAAACAGGGCACCCCACTCGCCCCTCCTCGTCCGTCCCCACCACGTGCTTTACGCCCTTTGCGGCGTTGCGTTGAGCATCCTACGACTTTGCCTCCTTCTGAGCATTGACGATGCCCCCAATCCCTCCCCCACTGGGGAAGGGCGCGGCGGTTTTTGACCGCAGAGGGCGCGGAGAACGAAAAGGTTTCTGACCACAGCGGGCGCTAAAGGCGCAGGAATGGCTCAGCCCAAATAGTTATTGACTCAGGCCCGATGATCAGTTATACTGGCGAGCAAACGATTGCGCAAACGATTGCGAAACAAATATGACCACAATCCGCGAAGTAGCGTTACGAGCCGGCGTCTCACCCTCAACGGTCTCGCACATCATCAACAACACCCGCTTTGTCGCACCAGAAACGCGCGAGCGGGTATTGGCAGCGATGGCCGAGTTGAATTACCGACCTAACGTGCTCGCTCGCTCGCTGCGGCGGGGGGAAACGCGCACCCTCGGCCTCATCTTGCCCGACAGCGCCAACCCTTTTTTTGCCGAAGTCGCGCGCGCGATTGAAGATGCCGCCTTTCGCGCCGGGTATAACGTCATTCTCGGCAATACCGAAAACGATCTCGCCCGCGAGCAAGTCTATGTTGATGTATTTGTCCAGAAGCAAGTTGATGGGCTAATCTTTGTTGCGACTGGCGATCAAAGCCCTTCACTAGAAGAGCTGTTGCGGTTAGAGCTGCCGGTAGTCGTGGTTGACCGGCAACTGCCCGGCCTTCAGGTTGACACGGTGCTAACTGACAATTTGCAAGGCGGATTGCTAGCCACCCGGTATCTCTTGAGTCGTGGTCATCGCCGGATTGGCTGCATTACCGGCCCATCGCACCTGACGCCCAGTGCAGAGCGGGTAGTCGGGTACCGGCAAGCGCTCCTCGCAGCAGGCCTAGAGCTTGACGAACAATTGATTCGGCGCGGTGATTTTCACCCGCACTCAGGGTACACGCTCGCATATGAACTGTTGCGCCTCAACCCACCGCCCACGGCGCTATTTGTTTGCAACGACATGATGGCGCTCGGCGCATTGCGCGCGCTAGCTGAAGCCGGTCTGCGCGTCCCGGCAGATTGCGCGGTAGTTGGGTTCGACGATATTGAGCTTGCCTCATACGCCAATCCGCCGCTCACCACCATTCGCCAAGACAAAACTGCACTGGCTGAAGCCGCGGTGCAATTTCTCCTTGAGCGGATCGCGGATCATCGCCTGCCAGCGCGCACCCATCTCGTCGCGACCAGCTTGGTCGAGCGCCAATCAGGAGGAGCATGCCAATGACCCCGACAATCATTGTGGTAGGTAGTCTGAATATGGATCTGGTCGTGCGCGCGCCGCGCCACCCGCAACCCGGTGAGACGCTGATTGGCAGCGATTTTCAAACCTTTCCGGGGGGCAAAGGGGCAAATCAAGCGGTTGCAGCGGCCCGACTCGGCGCACGAGTGCGCATGATCGGGCGGGTCGGGGTAGATGCGTTTGGCGAGGCGTTGCTCGCCGCCGCTCAGAATGACGGGGTTGACACGACCTTCATCCAGCGCGACCCGAACCACCCGACCGGCGTAGCACTGATCACGCTCGACGCACGCGGACAAAACACGATTGTGGTGGCGCCGGGGGCCAATATGCAGGTAAATGAAGCTGATGTGGAGCGAGCCGAAACCATCTTTGCCGGCGCGGATGCGCTGTTGATGCCGCTCGAATGCCCGTTGGAGGCGGTGATAGCAGCGGCGCGCCTCGCGCGCAAATATGGGGTGAAAGTCATTCTCAATCCGGCGCCGGCCCGCCCATTACCGGCTGAGCTGCTGGCCCAACTCGATTACCTTGCGCCCAACCAACCGGAATTGCACACACTGGCCGAAGGTGAAACTGATCTGGCGGCAGCGATCACGAAGCTACGCCAACAAGGGGTAAAGAATGTCGTAGTGACGCTGGGAGAAGCCGGCGCACTGCTAATGAGCGCCGATCAACTGGTGCAGCTACCAGCGTTTCAGGTGCCAGTGGTCGATACGGTAGCTGCCGGCGATGCGTTTGTGGCCACGTTTTGCGTTGCGCTGGCCGAAGGCAAGCCACCTCGCGAAGCCGTGCGGTGGGGCAATGCCGCTGGCGCGCTAGCCGTGACCCGTGCCGGCGCGCAGCCTTCGTTGCCGTCACGGGTGGAAGTGGTGCGGTTGTTGGAGGTGCA
>NZ_CALLJH010000062.1:0-36920 GCF_938091255.1 uncultured Chloroflexus sp. | reverse complement strand
AGGGATGTTTGGCGTGATGCACACCGTACTTATGTGCCATTATCGCGCGATGAACCACTATATCTACGCATTTTCCTCGATGGCTCGCTGATCGAGGTCTTTGCGAACGAACGTCGCTCGATCACCAGTCGTATCTACCCCACTCGACTTGATAGTGTTGGTATCGCCTTGCAAGCTGAAGGTGGTTCTGTTGAGGTAGTGGCGATGCGTGCGTGGGAGATGGCCAATATTTGGGCGTGACGCGCCTGCGCCACGCCCGCCAATCCTAAAACTCCCACCACACCCAATGGTATGATATGACCGGCAATGGTCGCGGCGGCATTGCTGTGCCCGGTTTGGGTAGTTTGTCGTTCAACGGATTGACCGAGCTGCTGCGGGCATAGATGTACGCTGGCTTGCCGGCGTTCATATCAAACGCCGTCTTGACCCAGGCCTGTGCGATGGTCAACTGTGCCCATGGCAAGTCGATGCCTAGAAATGATGGCATGCGCATGTTTGCTACCAAATTGCCGCCAAAGGCGACATCTTTCATGTTGCTGTTGAAACCGAGCAGCATGTGCGCGCCTTGGAAGGCGTTGAACCACCTACGGATCGGTTCGTTGCCCACCGTGTAGCCTTGCACCCGCAGTGTCTGGCACGAAGCAAACCCAACCCAGCGCAGATTTTGATAGCGCGCCTTAGTGGCATCGAACCATGTGCTGTCTTGGTTCGAGGTCATCACGATGCTGCCGGCGCCGCCATGGCCAGCATAGTAGACGAAGGCCGCCCGATCGACGCCACTTGTGCTGTCAATCCCGCCCAAACTCACATCGCGCCAGTCGCGTTCCCAAGCGCTCGCATTCGCCCAGAAGAAGCGCGAGGTGTAGCCGTAATCGCTCATGCCACTGTGAAAGCCGTTAACATCCGGGATTACTCCCGGTAAGTCAGAACCACCCGGCCCGTAGGGCTGGTAGTCCCAGTTGCCTTCGACACCAAACGTGTAGCTGGACGATTGGTTCAGCTCGATGTCTGGTAACGCCGCCGGACTGCTCCCGCTACGGATGATGGTTGGTACGTACACAAAGCGGTAATCCGGTGTGATGCTGATGCTTGCTTCCCGCTGTACTCCATTTGCATCGGTTGCGCGTAAGATGATGGTTACCGCATCTGGGGTCGTTTCACGCACCGCAGCCGGTAAGGTGACCGAACGACTGACCGAGCCGGGTGCATTGAGTGTGGTCGGGCTGCTGAGCGGGGTTCCGTCGCCGAGGAGCCATTGATAGGTGTAGGGCGCGGTGCCGTCGGTAATGGTTCCGGTGAGGTTGATTGCGCCGGTGGTGGGGAAGGAGCTGCCGTTGGCCGGCGCAGTGATGGTGACAGTTGGTCCAAACCCTCCCGATCCACCTACAGCCAACGGGGTTGAGAACGAGCGTAGCACTATCACCTCGCCACTTGGCAGTGTGACCGTAATATTATCGAAGACGGCTTCCGGCTCGATGATAGTTTGCTCGAACGAAGCATCGTCAACCATGTACGTTAACACCGGCACCGGCACATTCAGGTTGGCTGCGTCGGGATACGTTGCCCGGATGAGTGATTCAACCTCGCTGCGCACTTGGTTTAGGTCGCGCACCGGTACCGTACCACGAAACTCAAGGGTACGTCCAAAGAAAGGCATTGCTACGGCGGCTAGTCCGGGGACGCCGCTGTCAAGTGAGGTGCTGCCATTTTGCGGTGTGGTTGTGTCGGTGGTGGTGAAGAGCAACGAGATGTGGCCGCCCGCACCACCGATGGGGATAAACTGTTGGTTGTTGACAAAACCAAACGGCACTTCGACCACGACTCCGACGATCGACTGGCTTACTTGACCTAAAGTGGGGTCGTTGGCTGCGACTTGGGCAGCGCGGATCAGTGAGACACGGCCAAAGTCTTTCGTTGCATCGCATTGTCCCGGGGTCACCGGTAGCCGCACCGGATAATTACTCTGGCCGTTGCTCGCCAGTATACCGTCGCGTCCAACGAAGTTGTTGTTGACGAGGAATTGGCAGGCTAATCGCTTGGCTGTTTCGTCGTTGATGGTACCAGCAGGTGTTTCGCGTCCGAGATCATCAAGGTCATACGCAAAGAAACCGCCCGATGCTTCGTATTGGGTCAGCACGGTGCGGTTTTGCTCGTTCAATCGGAAAAAGCGGTTCTTGCCGCGAAACTCGTCTTGCCCGGTTTGGGCTGCACGTCCGATGCCCTCAAGTGTGCCGCCTAACAATTGAGTAGTATCGTCGCTAACAGCAATTTTGGTTAACTGAAAGACTGGTAGCCGGTTTGGCCCCTGAGCTGGGGTTGGTGTGGGTGGCCATAGTGCAACCCACAGCATTCCGATAACGAACAGCGCCAACCATCCACGCGTGCGAACGACCATGTTCATCGTGATCCCTCCTCGATATACGCGGATCCGTGACCTGAAGCGATATGCGAAGAGAGAGGATGTGTAATGGCGCGTTTCAGGTTCTCATGATCTTAAACGAAGATCCCAACAGAAATAATCACCCATTGGTACCGGATTGTGATGCAAGCGTGCGTCTTCCGCTCACTGTGCGGATCAAACGCACCATCATTTTGTCCGGTAGCAATCGCAGCGCGGTGCGAATGTCATGCACTCATACGACAGTAATGCGTCTTATCTAGGTTAACGCGACATAATGCTGTGTGCTGCGCGGGGGACAATTCTCGTGCCCTACGGGTGAATTTGGTATAATTTCAGTGGTCTATCAACCTTTTGCACGGTTTGTGCGGCAAATCACAACATTGTGACAGTTCGTGCTATAATCGCTCTACCACAACATGGAATGGCCTTCCGTTACAGAGGTCAGCCGAAGGAGATGAACGATGGCCAACAGTTTCGGCGCTCGCTCGACCTTGACGGTCGGCGGCCGCACCTATGAAATCTACCGCCTTGACGCCCTCGCCAACCACGGCGTCAACCTCGCCCGCTTGCCCTACTCGCTGCGTATCCTGCTCGAAAATCTACTCCGCCACGAAGATGGCCGCACCGTCACTGCCGATGATATTCTGGCCCTAGCCAATTGGCAGCCCCAAGCCGAACCCGACCGCGAAGTAGCCTTTATGCCGGCCCGCGTCATTCTGCAAGACTTTACCGGCGTGCCGTGCGTGGTCGATCTGGCGGCGATGCGCGATGCTATGGCCGAGTTGGGCGGCGATCCGCGCCGGATCAATCCGTTGCAGCCGGTTGAATTGGTGATCGACCACTCGGTGCAAGTCGATGCCTATGGCTCGGAGGCGGCGCTGCTGATCAACAAAGACCTTGAGTTCCAGCGCAATGTCGAGCGGTATGCGTTCTTGCGCTGGGGCCAGACTGCGTTCGATAATTTCAAAGTCGTGCCTCCCGGCAACGGGATTGTGCATCAGGTCAACCTTGAGTATCTGGCCCGCGTGGTCTTTACTAGCGACGAGAATCCGCGCGCGAGCGGGCCAGTGCAAGCCTATCCCGATACGCTGGTCGGTACCGACTCGCACACTACGATGATCAATGGTCTCGGTGTGTTGGGTTGGGGTGTCGGTGGCATTGAAGCCGAGGCAGCGATGCTCGGCCAGCCGCTCTCGATGCTGATCCCGCAGGTGGTGGGCTTTAAGCTGACCGGTCGTCTGCGCGAGGGGGCGACGGCAACCGATCTGGTGCTGACTGTTACCCAGATGTTGCGCAAGTTGGGGGTGGTCGGCAAGTTTGTCGAGTTCTTTGGCCCCGGTTTGGCCAATCTGCCGCTGGCCGATCGTGCCACCATCGCCAATATGGCCCCCGAATACGGCGCAACCTGCGGTATCTTCCCGGTTGACGATGAGACGCTGCGTTATCTGCGTTTCTCTGGCCGCAGCGAAGAGCGGGTGGCGCTGGTTGAGGCATACTTCAAAGAGCAGGGCCTCTTCCACGATGAGCATACCCCCGAAGCCGCGTATTCGACCGTGCTTGAGCTGGATCTGAACACCGTTGAGCCGAGCGTGGCTGGCCCCAAACGTCCCGAAGGTCGGGTGTCGCTGACCGAGGTCAACCGCACCTTCCACATGGCTGTGCCGGCGATTATCAATCCGGCCCAGCCCGATACCGCGCTCTCGGCGGCTGATTTCGCCGCTACTGCGGTCGAGGTTCCCGGCGCTGGCTATAAGCTGCACCATGGTTCGGTCGTGATCGCCGCTATTACCTCCTGCACCAACACCTCCAACCCGTCGGTGATGGTGGCTGCCGGTCTGTTGGCCAAGAAAGCAGTCGAAGCTGGTTTGACCGTCAAGCCATGGGTCAAGACCTCGCTCGCCCCCGGCTCAAAGGTGGTGACCGAGTATCTTGCGAACGCTGGCCTATTGCCCTATCTCGAAGCGTTACGTTTCCACGTGGTCGGGTATGGCTGCACGACCTGCATCGGCAACTCTGGCCCGCTGGCGCCGGAAATCAGTCAGACGATCGATCAGTCGGGTTTAGTGGCCGTTTCAGTGCTTTCTGGCAATCGTAACTTCGAGGGGCGGGTGCAACAAGATGTAAAGGCCAATTATCTGATGTCACCGCCGTTGGTTGTTGCTTACGCTATTGCTGGTCGGATCGATATTGATCTGGATAAAGAACCGTTGGGGATTGGTAAGGATGGCCAGCCGGTCTATCTGCGTGATATTTGGCCGTCGCAGGCTGAAGTACAGCAGACGATCGAGACGGCGGTCCAGTCCGAGATGTATCGCCGCTCGTATGCTAGCGTCTTTGTCGGTGATGAGCGCTGGGAAAACATTCCGGTGCCGGCCGGCGATCGCTTCGCGTGGGATCCTGCCAGCACCTATGTCCGGCGACCGCCTTACTTCGATCAGATGAGTCCGAACCCGCCTGCGCGAGTGGCCGAGATTCACGGCGCGCGGGTGTTGGCGTTGCTCGGTGATAGCATCACCACCGACCATATCAGCCCTGCCGGCAGCATCAAGATTAACTCGCCTGCCGGCAAGTATCTGATTGAGCATGGCGTTGCTCCGGCTGATTTCAACAGCTATGGTGCCCGTCGCGGCAATCACGAGGTGATGGTGCGTGGCACCTTCGCTAACATTCGCCTGCGCAATAAGTTGGCACCGGGCACCGAGGGCGGCTTTACCACCTACCTGCCTACCGGCGAGGTGATGACCATCTACGACGCAGCGATGCGCTATCAGGCCGATGGGACACCGCTGATCGTGATTGCTGGTAAAGAGTACGGTAACGGCTCGTCGCGCGATTGGGCTGCGAAAGGCCCTTACTTGCAGGGGGTCAAGGCGGTGATCGCCGAGAGCTTCGAGCGCATCCATCGCTCGAATCTGGTCGGGATGGGGATCGTGCCGCTCCAGTTTATGCCCGGCGAGAGCGCAGCCAGCCTTGGCTTGACTGGCCACGAGGTCTACGATGTGATCGGTTTGGCTGATGCGATTGCCAGCGGCTTCGCCAATGGCCGAATCCTCACCGTGCGCGTCACTGCTGCCGATGGCACAGTGCGCGAGTTCCAGACCCGTGCTCGGATTGATACCCCGCAAGAGGTCGAGTATTATCGCCATGGCGGTATCTTGCAGTATGTGTTGCGCCAACTACTGGCTGAAGATCGCCAAGGCTAATCTCGCCGCACAGGGGTGCCTTACCCCCAACGGTTGAGGTGCAATGCGAAGCCGCAAAGGGAGTTAAGGTGCAGAGGGTAGAACGCAAAGGCGCAAAGGAGCGCAGCGGGCGCAGAGGGATGTGGGATGGTGATCATCCTCTGCGTCCCCTGCGCCCGCTGCGGTAAGGATCATGCAGCCCCTATCCCTGCCCTTGAACCCGCTATGGGAGGGGTGAACCCTCACCCCTAGCCCCTCTCCCACTGGTGCCGGAGAGGGGCGCTACTATGTTTCGCTCAACTAGTGCCTGTCGCGAAAACCCGCAGCTTCCCCTTTCCCGCCGTCAGGTGGGAGAGGGGGTGAAGGCCGATGCCAATGCTGTCAAGCGAGCAAAGGCGCAGAGGGATGTGGGATGGTGATCATCCTCTGCGTCCCCTGCGCCCGCTGCGGTAAAACAACATCCCCCCGCTAACGCCTTACCCCTCTAGCAGCAACGCCTCTGGATCCTCGATCAACTCCTTCACCTTCACAAGGAAGCGCACTGCGGTGCTGCCATCGATCAGGCGATGGTCGTAGCTGAGGGCAACGTACATCATTGGGCGAATGACAATCTGCCCGCCAACGACGACTGGCCGCTCTTCGATCTTGTGCATGCCGAGAATGCCGACCTGCGGCGCATTGAGGATTGGCGTGCTCATTAATGATCCGTAGACACCGCCATTGGTGATCGTAAATGTGCCCCCTTGCAACTCGGCAAGGCTCAGTGTACCCTCGCGCGCCTTCTTGGCGAGTTGGGCGATTTCGCGTTCGATCTGAGCAAAAGTCTTACGATCGGCGTCGCGTACAACTGGTACCACTAACCCTTCATCGACGCCAACCGCGATACCGATGTCGTAGTAGTACTTGATCACAACCTCGTCGCCCTGAATCTCGGCGTTGACGATCGGGAAGGCTTTGAGTGCGCCAACTACTGCCTTGGTGAAGAACGACATAAAGCCAAGACCAACGCCATGCCGCTCTTTGAACGAGTCTTTATGGCGGGCGCGCAACGCCATCACCGCGCTCATGTCGATCTCGTTAAAGGTAGTGAGCATTGCGGCAGTGTGTTGCGCCTCGACCAAGCGGCGGGCGATGGTCTGGCGGCGACGGCTGAGCCGTTGTCGCTCTTCGCGTCGGTCGCCATTAGTCGAGATGACCGGCGCAGGAGGCGCGGGGGCGGGCCGTGGCGGAGGTGGCGGCGGAGTCGCCGGCGCTGGCGGGGGAGTGGGCCGCGGCGGCGCGGTCTCGATCACAGTTGGAGCGGGATGGGTGACCTGTACGCGCGCTTCGTCAGCCTTCGCCGTAGACTCGCTCGGCCCGGCGCTCGACACCAAACGCAGCACATCCTCCTTCGTCACCCTTCCGCCGGGGCCGCTGCCCGGCACCGTGCGCAAATCAATCGCGTGCTCGGCGGCCACTTTCTGTGCGACCGGCGTCGCCATCACCTCAGTTACTGGCGTTGCCGCTACTGCCGGCGCGGGAGCGGCCACCGGCGCTGTTGCTGCCGGTGGCTCCTTTGGCAGTGCACCAGCCTCGATTGTTCCAAGCAGATCGCCGATCGCTACAGTTGTGCCTTCGGGGCAGGCAATGCTTGCCAGTACCCCGCTCTGATCAGCAGCCACTTCCAGATTAACCTTATCGGTTTCCAGTTCGACCACCGGCTCGCCGGTAGCGACTGCTTCCCCTTCGCGCTTTAACCAGCGCGCTACCGTCGCCTCGACAATCGACTCACCGAGCGACGGTACTCGGATTTCGTATGCCATGCCGTAACCTACCTCTACTTATCTATTGTGAACTAGGATGGAGTGATCCCACACTGTCATGATGTTTGTTCGAGCGATTGCTGCGAGGCTTCGCCTCTACTCCATGTATGTCATTGCGAGCCGCCAGAGGCGGTGAAGCAATCTCCTCCACGGGGAGCGGTACCTACTCAGGCATACGTTCTGCTGATGCGGTCGATTGCTGCGGGCGTGCAATACCCTCGCAATGACACATTGGGACAGTCCGCCGCCATCGTTCTCGTTCGGTCGTTTCCGCCATCCTGCCTTGATGCTCGGCTCCCTCTGCGCTACATCTCCTACCGCGCTAGCGACTCTCCCCCGGTCACCGCTGGTGTAGGCGTTTCCGGCAGATCAGCCACCGCTTCGCGCAGGATGCGAGCCTGCTCGCGCACGTGAATGCTATGCAGACCCTCAGCGGGGCTGGCCGACTCGGCCCGACCCACGTAGCGCAACTTCACGCCCGCCGGCAACAACTGCTGCAACCGCGGCCAGACAAACGTCCACGCTCCCATATTCTGCGGCTCTTCTTGCAGCCAAACCACCTCGTGCAGGTTGGGGTAGCGTTGCAGCGCCGCGCGCAACTCTTCCGCCGGGAAGGGATAGAGCAGCTCCAGCCGCAGCAGATCAGCTCTACCGCCGGTCTTCTCCCATTCGGCGCTGGAAATCAGATCGATAGCGACCTTGCCCGAACATAGGATCAGGCGCGTTACGCCTTCAGGCTCCGGCGCTTCAGCTCCCAATCCCAATATTGGTTGGAAGCGATTGTCGGTCAAGTCACGCAATGATGAGCTGCTGCGCGGGTGGCGCAGCAAGCTCTTGGGGGTCATGACAATCAGCGGCTTGGGATCAGCGTAGAGCGAAGCGGCTTGATAGCGCAGCAGGTGGAAGTATTGTGCCGCAGTTGTACAATTGGCGATGCGAATGTTATCGTTGGCGGCTAGTTGTAAAAACCGCTCAAGCCGGGCACTCGAATGTTCGGGGCCTTGACCCTCGTAGCCGTGCGGCAACAACATCACTAATGAAGGGTTCTGGCCCCACTTGGCATGGCCGCTGACAATAAACTGGTCAATAATCACCTGCGCGCCGTTGGCAAAATCGCCAAACTGCGCCTCCCACAGCACCAGCGTGTCGGGTGCGTGGGAACTGTAACCATACTCAAACCCCAGCACTGCCGCTTCCGAGAGCGGGCTATTATAGACGGCAAACGAGGCGCGTGCTTGCGGAATTGCGTGGAGCGGAATGAAGCGCTCACCGGTCACCACATCGTGCAGCACCGCGTGGCGATGACTGAACGTACCGCGCTCGCTGTCTTGGCCGGTCAGCCGGATGGGAGTGCCATCGGCGAGAATGCTGGCAAACGCTAGTGCTTCAGCGTGTCCCCAGTCGATCCCGTTCTCTTCGTAGATCGCTTGTCGACGGCGTTGCAGAGTTCGCTCCAGCTTAGGGTGAACAGTAAAGCCTTCAGGCCGGTCAAGCAGCGCCTCGTTGAGTTCGAGCAACGTCTTGGCTGAAACCGGACGGGCAAAGATCGGTGGGCGGCGTGGCAGCGGTGGGGGCGCAGGCGGCGGAGCGGGTGGCAACGATGCCGCCAAACGCTGTCGCTCACGTACCTTCTCGAAAGCCTGCTGCAACTTATTCATCACTGCATCAACCCGTGCTTGGGCCTCTTCGCGCGTAATAATCCCGCGTCGCTCAAGCTCGCGTGCCCAAATCTCGCGCACCGTCGGGTGATTGCGGATCCGCTCGTACATCTTGGGCTGGGTAAACTCCGGCTCATCGCCTTCGTTATGCCCCCACCGCCGGTAGCCAACAAGGTCGATCAAGAAATCCTTCTGGAACTTCTCGCGGTAGGCCGAGGCCATGCGGGCAGCGGCGACGCAAGCTTCGACATCATCGGCATTGACATGCACCACCGGTATTTCGAGACCACGGGCCAAATCACTGGCGTACAGCGTCGAACGCGAGTCGTTGCTGTCGGTCGTAAAGCCGATCTGGTTGTTGATAATAATATGGATCGTACCGCCAATGTGATAACCCTTTAAGCGCGAGAGGTTGAGCGTCTCGGCGACAATCCCTTGGCCGGGGAAGGCAGCATCGCCGTGGATCAAGATCGCCAATGACTCCTTCTCATCTTCTTCGGGGAAGCCGGGCCGGTGGCGGCGCTCTTGGGCGGCGCGCGCGCGGCCTTCAACAACCGGATTGATAAACTCAAGGTGGCTGGGGTTGGGTACCAACGTAATCGGCATCTCGGCGATGCCGCTCTCGCGGTAGGCCTTACGTGCGCCGAGATGGTACTTCACATCGCCCGTCCAGCCGTCATACGTATCTTTGGTATAGTCGGGTGAGTGAAACTCGGTCAAGATCATCGAATAAGGTTTGCCAAGGATGTGGGCGAGCACATTGAGCCGGCCACGGTGGGCCATCCCGATCACAATCTCTTTCGTCCCAGACACCGCTGCATTGCGGATAATCGCATCGATCATCGGGATCAGCATATCGCACCCCTCGATCGAAAACCGCTTTTGGCCGGGGAAGGTCTTGTGGAGAAACCGCTCGAAGGTCTCAACTTCGGTGAGGCGGTCGAGCAATTCACGCTGGCGCTCGGCATCGAGCCCGCCAAAGAAGCGGCGATCCTCAGCGGCTTCGCGGATCCACGCCCGCTCGCGGTAATCTTGAATCTGATCGGTCTCATACCCGATCGAGCCGGAATAGACTTGCCGTAACCGTTCGACGCCTTCAGCAGCATTGCGCACCTGTGCTGCAATTGGCCCGCGTACAATATGGGCCGGCAGCGCCGCCAGATCGGCCTGCGTTACGCCGTGAGTAGCCAGCTCAAGGCCGGGGTCGCCGGGTGGGTCGCTGCCTAGCGGATCGATCCGGGCCGCGAGGTGGCCGAGTTCGCGAATATACCGGATCAAGCGTGCCGCGCCGACGATGCGCGTTACGTCGAGCGGTGGTTGGCCGGCCTCACCGGTGGAGACTGCGCTTTCGCCGGGTGGTGTCCATTGGGCAAAAAAGGCTCGTGTTGCCTCATCGACCGAATTGGGATCGGCGCAATAGCGCTCGTACAACTCGATCAGATAGCCGGCGTTGGGGCCGTAAAAGCCGTTCCATTCGTTCATGCCTCGCCCGCTCCTTGGTTGCAGATGGTTGGTGGTCAGTTATTTGTTATTAAAATCACAAATAATAGTGGTTGCACAGCACCATGTGCTACGTTCCTGTTCCTTATTGTACCACGCCGGCTGCATAGCGTTTCAAGGCAAAAAAGACGATGCGGCATCATGCCGCATCGTTTTCAAGCAGGTTCGAGAAGTACGAGATCCTATAGGCCGGTGATTGCGTTACAGGCCGCTGCTATGCCCAACATCGCGCTAATTGTGATCAGAACGGCCAAAAATTGCGCTAGCCGGTAGGATATCTCAAACCGGGTTGCTGGTTTTGAAACAGACGTAACTCGCTCTTCCTGCATCCTCGCCTCGCTTGCTTGTGTATTACTCGATATATTGATGATATTCACTTAATATCATTACCGGCTAGGGGTGATGCTCACCGGTTCTAGGGAAGATTCCCCCGTCCCCCCATGTCATTGCGAGCCGCGCAGAGCATGGTGCAGCAATCTCCCCCAAGAGCGGGAGCCATCTACTTCAGGCATGCATTCCGCAGAAGCGGGAGACTGCTTCGGGCGCTGCGCGCCCTCGCAGTGACAGAAGGCTACGCGCCCCGTACCCTGCCGGCAGGCACTGTGCGTCGGGGTGTGCCTCCCTCCCCCAGCGGGGGACGGCGAGGGGAGGGGCTGTGCGCACTCATCCGCTCGTCCAAGAATTTTGCAAAAATGTTACCGTTTCAGCGTTTTCTGCGTGCTATGATGGGCTTATCGTACCGGTTGTCAGGCCCGGAGTGCTAGATGGAAAACAGTCTGCTCTTGCTGGTCTTATGTTGCCTGCTACCAATGCTGCTCACCGCATGGGGCATAGGATTTGGCATGGGATTGATGGCGACAAGTTTTAAGATCAAACCGGAGGTTCAATTCGCTAATTTGGTGCGTTTTTGGCTGCAAACGAAACAAATTGATGCCGCTACCGCCGAACAGGTGCTCTTGCTGTTACAAAAACAGGGTACCACTGCGCCGGCAGATGTTTCCGCTGCGCCGCCAGCTCCAAACCAACCTGAGCCGCCGCCAGTGTCTGAGGTTGAACAACCGGTTACACCGGTTTCAAGCCCGTCGATCGTGCCGCCGAGTATGATGCCGACAGCGATCGAACCGGCAGTTGCGCCGTCAAGTATGGCTCCGTCACCGCCGGTTACCGCCGAATCGGTTGTGCCGTTCAGTGTTCCGCCGTCCCCGCCGCTCCCTCCCCAACCATCGCGCGCTGATCGGATTCCGGCGATGTTTGCTGCGTTGCTCTCGCTCGGTACGCGCCGGATGTTGTTGGTGATCGGCGCGTTTTTGGTGGTTATTTCCAGTTTGGTGTTGGTGATCTTTAACTGGAACAGCTTCCTTCCCATCGTCCAAGTGGGGATATTGGCCGTCTTGACCGGTGGGTTGTGGGGATTAGGGCGCTGGGTTGAGCAGCGGGAAGGTTTTGCCGCCGCCGGGCGCAATCTCAGTTCGGTGGCGGCGCTGTTGGTGCCGATCGTTGTCTTCTCGTTCACCCGGCCTGGCTTGCTCGATCTCAATACCAATACCGCGTTGCTGGCGGTGAGTAGCCTGAGCATACTGCTGTACATCGGCGGTGCGTATGCCACGCGTCGCGTGTTCTACAGCGTGGCGGCTAGTGCTGCCGCGGTTGGCGCGTTGGGCAGCGCGTTTTGGCAGTGGGAGGTTACCGTTCGCTGGCAACCGGTTTGGGCGTTTGGGTTGTGGTTTATTGCGCTGTTGGTTGCCCGCTGGTTGGCCCGCAGCAGCGCGGCTCCACTCGCATTGGGGCCGCGTATTGTCCAATGGGCCGGGCCGCCGCTATCGCTCCTAGTCAGCCTGAGTCTCTTTTTGGCCGATCCAATCGCTACGTCTGCCTTGCCGGCGATGATCGCGTTCGGCGTGGGTAGCGCGTTTAGCGCGGTTGCGGCATGGCTCGAACGGCAACCGCAGTGGATGTGGGCGATGGCACTGACCTTGCCGGTAGCGGCCTTGATCGGGGTGGCTCTGCCCGATTTTGGCATGCGTTGGGTTAATCTGAGCTTTGCCGCCCTCTTGTTGGGGTATGTGGGAATGGCGGCGCTGGTTGAGCGGTGGGCGCAGGCGTATGCGACGCCATTGTTGGCCATCGCGCCATTGTTGCTGGTGGTTGTGCTGGTGAGTGCGCCCGATCGAACGGCTATCGGTCAGAGCTATCCGTTGCTGCTGCTGAGTGGTGGGTTGGTGATAGGGCTGCTCGAACGCGGGCGGCTGGCGGTGTTGCAACCCAACCGCGCGCTGGCCGGCAGCATTGGTTTAGGTCTGACCATCCTGTTGTTGAATGTGTGGGCAGCCTCGTTTGTCGAGACAGGGGCGCACCGTGGGTTGATCACGCTCGTGATTGGCTGTATTGGATTTAGCTTGCACACTGCACAGTTCACGAGCCGCGTCAGCTATGCCCCGCCGGTGTTACGCTGGCTTGGGGCGGCGTTGATCGCGTTGGGCGCGCTCGTCACAGCATGGCTTGATCCGGCTTTGCGCATACCGGCGTTGGCATTGGCGGCTGCGCTCTATGGCTGGAATGCGTTCCGCGAGCGCGATAACTTTTGGGCGCTCGCTAGCCTGACAGCAGTGTTGGGCGTGGTGGCAAGTGTGATCGAACGAGCAGGGTGGCTTGTCACGTTTGACCACTACCTCCTTACCGGTACGGTGGTGGCGAGCATCTATGGCATTGGCGGCAGTCTGTTTCGGCGCGGTACGTTTGGTTACTGGACGTTACCGGCGCTCTTTTGGGGCGGGGTGCTCGGTGGCAGCAGCACGTTGTTACTGATCGGCGCGCTTTTCGATCCGAGTCTGGCCGCTCTGAGCGTCGCGCTCATTGCGAGTGCGGTGTGGCTAGCGTTGAGTTTTATTTGGCAACGCTGGCAGCTTGGCTATCCGGCGGCGTTCATGCTCGCTTGGGCATGGTTGCTGGCGGTGGCCGGCGAGTTTCTACGCTGGGAAGGCGGGTTGGATGCGCTGGCGGTGCTGGCGTTGCCGCTCAGCGCTGGCGCTGGGTTGATGGCGCTGATCCTGCGCCGCTGGCCGCGATTTGACCGTCCGTATGCGCAGTTGGCCTTGGCGACGGCGCTAGGGTTGCCTTTGCCGGCGCTCTTGATGGCCATTGTGACGCCGGAGTCTGACGCTAATCTGCCATTAGCTGCCGGCGGCGCAACGCTGATTCTCGCGGTGGGTGCGGCAGCCTACCGGCGCTGGCGGATCGTGAGTCTCGCCTTGGTTGAGTTGGTGGTGACGATTGGCGGCGTTGCCAATTGGCGCTTCCCGCATCATGCTCTGGTGATTGGATGGACGCTGTTGGTGACCGCGACCATCTTTGGGTTGATCGGGGCAGGCGAGCGCCGCTGGGGATCGCAAGCGGTCTGGCGCACGCTAGGAACGGATAGTTATGGGATTGGCGGTTTGACCGGATTGATCGCGCTCGTAATGCTCTTTAACGGTAGTTTGAGCAGCCTTGCTTGGCCGTTGGTGATCTACGCGCTCGTCATTGGTCTCATTGCAACGGTTGAGCAGAGCGAGATCGGCGCAAAGCTCAGCATTGCGACCTTGATCGGCAGCATCGCCGGCTGGCTGGCGCAGACCGGCCTCACCGTGCCATGGCAAGCGGCGTGGTTGGCGTTGGCCCTCGTACCGGTGATAGTTGCCGGTTGGGTCATACGCCGGCTGGCGCTTGGCGCCATCTGGCAGTACGCAACTTTCCAGTTGCCGTTGGTCGTAACAATAATTGCGGTGGTGATTGCCGCCGGCGAACTACGCGCGCTGGTCGTGGCGCTGATCAATGCTGGCGTTGGCTTCGTCACGGTGACGGTGCGTGAGCGGCGCAGCGAATATGCCTATCTGGCCGGTGCGGCTTTTGTTGCCGCCAGTCTCGGTCAATTCTTCGTCTGGGATCTGCGTGAGATGCAGTTCTATGTGATCCCTGTCGGGATTTATCTATTGGCTCTTGCGAATGGCATCCGACACTTCCAACGCCAAGATCAACTAGCCCGTTTGATCGATACCAGCGGCGTGGTGGTATTGCTCGGCGCAACCTTCTTCCAAGCCGCCGGATCGCCGGACAATATCGGCTATATTCTCTGGGTTGGCGGTGAATCGCTTCTGGTTGCTACCTACGGTGCGCTCGCCCGCTTACGGGTGCCGTTTGTGGGTGGAGTTGCCAGTTTTGTGTTAAGTGTACTGTGGCTAGCGGCCAATGCGGCGCGCCTGCTCAATCAGTGGCTGCTGTTGGGATTATTGGGGTTGCTGATGTTGCTGGCCTACGTTGTGTTAGAACGACAACAAGAGCAATTGCGCCGGGCAGGGCGCGATTGGGCAGCGCGGTTGCAACAGTGGCGGTAGGGGCGGGAAACAAACCCGCCCCTGCCCCATCGCCCGTCCGAATTATTCAAACCGATCGGCCACCAACGCCGTCAGATCGGCGACGCGCACCGAATACCCCCACTCGTTGTCGTACCACGCGACGATCTTGAAGAAATCATCACCCATGCTCATCGTCAGTGGCAGGTCAACCACGCTGCTGTAGGTGGTGCCGATAAAGTCGGTGCTGACCAACTCATCGTGGCTGACGCCGAGGATGCCCTCCAGCTCCTCGCTCTCGCTTGCCTCGATGAAGGCTTGGTTAATCTCTTCAACCGAGGTCTTGGTGCTAAGCAAGACCGAGAAATCGACCATCGAGACGGTCGGTGTCGGCACACGCACCGCATAGCCGTGGAACTTGCCCTTCAGCTCAGGAATGACCAACGCTACGGCTTTGGCGGCGCCAGTGGTGGTGGGAACCATATTGATCGCTGCTGCCCGTGCCCGGCGTAGATCCTTGTGGACGTTATCCTGCAAGTTTTGATCCATCGTATACGAGTGGATCGTCGTCATCAAGCCACGCTCGATGCCGAAGCGATCGTTGAGCACCTTTGCCACCGGAGCAAGGCAGTTGGTCGTGCAGGAGGCGTTCGAGATGATGTGGTGCTTCTCATGATCATACTTCGCGTCATTGACACCCAAACAGATTGTGATGTCCTCGCCTTTTGCTGGGGCCGTAATGATCACCTTCTTGGCGCCGGCGGCGAGGTGAGCCTTGGCCTTCTCGGCATCGGTAAAGCGCCCGGTCGACTCGATCACGATATCGACCCCTAGATCCTTCCACGGCAACGCCGCCGGATCACGCTCGGCGAGCGTCAGCAACTCGTAGCGCACATCATCCTGCTCAACCACAATCGCCTTCTCGGTCACTGTCACCTCGCCATCGAAGGCGCCGTAGGTTGAATCGTACCGCAAGAGATGCGCCAGCGTCTTGGCGTCGGTGAGGTCATTAATCGCGACAATCTCAAACTCTTCGGGGTAATACTCAAGCATCGCCTTGAAGCTCTGGCGCCCGATCCGGCCGAAACCGTTGATAGCGACGCGAACCATGTAAGCCTCCTTAGCACTCAAACAATTGCGCTTCGGCACCTACACCGCAAGCAGCATTGTTACGGCAGACAACCATTGTCTAACGCGGTCATTATAGCATCTTTGCGCAGCGGCTCGCATACCGAATTCTTGCCCGTCAGGTGAAGAAATGCCTACTCAATCGCCTACCGTAACGTAGGAGGATGCCGAAAGGTTGTGCGCTCTGATAGTGGTGCTCGCCGGAGAATGGTCTTTGCTGGCGATGCCACAAGAAAGAGCACGTATTTCAAATGTCGATGATGTCTCTGGTGCGATATGATTGAGAGTCAGGTGCCCGTATCGCGATCGTCCCACCTGAGCAGACACTCCATGCAGCAATAGGGTTCAATAAACAACGACCTCACACCATATCATCGTACCTCTTCAGTGGCTCACTTGTTTGACCGTTGTGCTACAATATGTAGTAATCTAGTATTTCATCAACAAGGAGCGGTAGCATGATTGTCGATGCGGGTGCGCTAGCAATCCTCATCCTTTTCACCGTTATCGGATTGCGCCGTGGCGCATGGCCGAGCGGGTTTGCCTTGGGCGGCACACTTATCGGCACCGTGTTAGTAGATCTCTGGCGTGACGGGGTCGTGAATCTACTGGCGCGGATCGGATTTGCCGGCGGCTGGCCACTCTTTCTCGCGCTGAACAGTTTACTCCTGCTGGCGTTGATTGTTGGCTATAACATTGACATCATTATCGAGATGGGGCTGGAAAATGCCTACGAGTGGTCGCATCGTCTGATCGGTGCAATACTCGGGATTGTCAATGCGGCACTCGTTATTACGTATCTGGTGCGTTACGCTGGAATTGCGTGGTCGGAAGTTGCGATCGCTGAACGGATTGAAACAGCTATCTTGACACCAATGGTGATCCTGTTTTTGCCGTGGGGGATGCTGGTACTGACGGTACTCGGCGGAGTTATGCTCGTGCTGCGCAGCATTCACCAATTTCACACTGAGCGTCAGCTACGCGCTGATGCGCCTCGTTCGGTTCAAGAGGCACATTCGCGAGTGCTCGAACAGATCAATCGCGCGATCGAACGGCGGCGATAATTGGGTGGTCTGCCGCGCTGTCCGCCTTCTATCGCGGGATATTACCGCGTCACGCTGATCAACGGTTTCCCCAACCATTCGGCATACAATTCGCCAAACCTGCCGGCTGCTAGCGCCGCGCGCACTTCGGCCATCAGGTTAAGCAGGAAAGCGACGTTATGCAGGCTGACCAGCCTGATGCCGAGCAGCTCTTTCGAGCGGTAGAGATGATGGATGTAGGCGCGCGAGAAGTGGCGGCAGGTATAGCAGGTGCAGCCGGCTTGCAACGGCCCCGGATCATCGCGTAATGAGGCATTAGTCACGTTGAGCCGCCAATTCCGCTCGCGGTTGCGCACCAGCGCCGCGCCGTGCCGCCCTAGCCGGGTTGGGCTGACGCAATCGAACATATCGATGCCCCGCGCCACTCCTTCCAACAAATCATCGACATCGCCGACTCCCAAAAGGTGGCGAGCCATACTGTCGGGCAGGTAGGGCACAGTCATATCCACGACCTCGTACATCTGCTCTTTGTTCGCGCCTAATGATCCCCCGATACAAAGACCATCGAAGCCCATACTCCCGATGACTTCGGCGCTCGTGCGGCGTAGATCAGGGAAGATGCCGCCATGGACGATCCCAAACAGCAATTGGTCGGGGTTGGGCAACGCGGCACGGTTACGCTGCTGGTGCGTTGTGAGGCAGCGTTCGGCCCAGCGGTGCGTGCGGGCCATGCTTTGCGCGGTGTAGTCGTAACCGGCTCGGAACGGCGGCAGTTCATCGAAGCAGACGATCACGTCAGCGCCTAGATGGTGTTGCACCTCGATGCTCCGTTCCGGCGTAAAGACGTGGCGCGATCCGTCAAGGTACGATTTGAAGATAACCGCCTCTTCGGTCACTGTCACCATATCGTTCAAGCGGGATGGGTGGGCAGGCCGGCGGCCTTTGACCTCGTCGGCAATCCCGCCGTAGACCAACGAAAAGACCTGAAACCCGCCGCTGTCGGTTAGGATGGGGCCGTCCCAGCTCATAAAGCCGTGCAGACCGCCGTGGCGTGCGATCAGCTCGTGGCCGGGCTGGAGATAGAGATGGTAGGTATTGCCGAGAATGATTGACGCGCCGTGGTCGCGCAGTTCGTGCGGGCTGAGTGATTTGACCGTGGCGCGCGTGCCGACCGGCATAAAGACCGGCGTCGCGACCGCGCCGTGAGCGGTTTGCAACACGCCAGCGCGGGCGCGGCTGTCCGGATCGCGCGCAGTAATAATAAAGTGAGCCATAATTCCTATCGTAGCACCGCACAGCCGTGCGGCTGCCCATCTAATCTTTGAACAACCGTAGAGCCGCACAGCCGTGCGGCTCCCAATGGCGGTATTATAATCGATTGCATAGACATCTGCGCAGCCCCTGATCGCGTGCTGCAACGTGTTATAATGCCCCTCATTCGCCTAATATATGACGGGGCAGTGCGTGACCAAACGTTACATTCTTGCTATTGATCAAGGCGGCAGCGGCAGCCGCGCCGTAATCTACGATGATGAAGGCCAAGTGCGAGGGTATGGCTACCGTGCAGTAGGCCGGGTCTATCCGCAGCCGGGTTGGGTCGAGCAGCGACCGCGCGCGATTGCGCGCAGCGTAGCCGAGGCGATCAATGAGGCGCTTGCCCGCGCTGGCGTGCGTGGCAATGATCTGATCGCCTGCGGGATCACCTCGCAGCGTGATACCGTCTTTGCGTGGCATGCCCGCACCGGTCGCCCAATTGGCAATGCAATCACGTGGCAAGATTTACGCACTGCGCCATTGGTGGCGGCGTTGGCTGATACGCCGTTGGGGCCGCAGCGGCGCGAACGGTTGGGCCAGTTTCCCGGCCCGTATGCCAGCGCGATGCACCTAGCATGGCGCATGCAGCACGATACCGCGTTTCGCCGTGCCGCCGAGCAAGGTGTGTTGCGGGTGTCGTTGGCCGCTGGGTGGATCGTACAGGCGCTCGGCTGCCCGGCAGAGCACGCGCTCGACCACTCGCTGTTGCAGGCGATGACCGTCTATGATCCACGCCGGCGCGCTCTGTGGGATGAGTGGATCGCAGCGCTACAGATTCCGCGTGCGGCACTACCTATCCCTCGCCCGACGGTTCACCAGTTCGGCGAGTTGCACATCGATGGTACAGCCGTGCCGGTGTTGGCAATGATCACCGACCAGCAATCGGCCCTGTTTGGCTACGATTGCCGTTCTCCCGGCCAAGCGGCGGCGACCCACGGCACCGCCTCGTTTGTGAACGCAGTGGTTGGCCCGCATGCGCCGCCGCAAGGCATCTGCAAGACCTATTTGGCGTGGGAAATTGGCGGTGCGCCAACCTATGCCCTCGAAGCTGATATGACGACCACCGGCGCGGCGGCCAATTGGCTACGTGAGCTTGGTTTGGTGCGGCGCGTCGCCGATCTTGACCGGCAAGCGGCGACGGTGCCCGACAGTGGCGGTGTGGTTTTTGTGCCCGCGCTTAATGGGTTAGGCGTGCCGAGCGAAGATCGCAGTGCGCGCGGCGCGCTCTTTGGCTTGGCGTTGGGCGTGAAAGTAGGCCATATCGCCCGCGCCTTCTACGAGTCGATCGGCTTTCAATTGGCCGATATTCTAGCGACGATGCAGGCCGAGGCTAGGTTAACGATTGCCGAATTGCGGGTAGGCGGCGGCTTGGCGGCCAGCGATCTGGCTTGCCAAATTCAAGCCGATCTGAGCGGGGTGACGCTCGTGCGCGCCCGCGATACCGAAACCACGGCCCGCGGTGTGGCTCTGCTAGCTGGGATCGGGGCCGGTGTGTGGTCGCTGCAGACCTTACCGGCGCTAGTTGATGATACGGCTACGCGGTTTAGGCCGCGCACAACCGCCGCCGAACGGGAGGCCCGTGCCGAACGGTGGCGGATGGCGATTGCCCGCGTGCAAGGGTGGCAACCGCCGCGCTAGTTCTGTCCAGACGCACGGCCGTGCGTCTCCGTTGCCGCCGCACAGCCGTGCGCCGCTCTGTATTGTGCCTTGATACGGTTGCCGAAGCGAACAACACCTTCTATAATAGAGGGACAGATTTGCCAATATGTCTCACTATTGCTGGCATACCTAATGGACGAGGTGACTCATGGGTTTGATCAAGCGGGTTGGTACCAAATCTGTCAACGCACAACCTCCCGAAGGCGGCGCTGCTGATGATGGCACGCGCCAGATCAGCCCATCTACGCCGTCATCTGCGCCTGACGATGGCACGCGCCAGATGGCGGCGCGGCCTATTAGCGAAGCAGACGATGGCACGCGCCAGATGGCGGCGCGGCCCGCTGGTCAGCCAGCGCCGGTAACGCCGGTCATGCTCAACGCCGGTACCGTTCTCCAAGGGCGTTACTATGTCGAGGGGCCAATCGGTATTGGTGGTATGAGCATCGTTTACCGTGGGCGCGACTTGCGGTTCAAAGATGTTGTCCGCTATTGTGCGATTAAAGAAATGGCGCAGAGCGCGCCCGACTCACAAACACGTTTGCTCAATCTCAAGAATTTTCAGCGCGAAGCTGGTTTGTTGGCTACCCTGCAACACCCTGCTATTCCTAAAGTCTACGACTTCTTTGAAGAGCACGGCAAAGTCTACCTCGTCCTCGAATTTATCCCCGGCAAAGACCTTGAGACGGTGTTGGAAGAAAACGGCAAGCCGCTTGACGAAGCACGGGTTGCGCGGTGGGCATTGCAGATCTGCGAGGTGCTTTCATACTTGCACAATCATAAGCCGGAACCAATCGTCTTTCGTGATATGAAGCCATCAAACGTGATGGTGGTCGACGATGATCGGATTGTGCTCATCGACTTTGGTATTGCTCGCAACCTCAACCGCATTGATCGCAAGGGCACAATGATCGGCACCGAAGGCTACTCGCCGCCCGAACAGTACCGTGGCGTGGCCGAGCCGGTCGGCGATATTTATGCGCTCGGCGCGACGTTGCACCATCTGCTCACAAATACTGATCCGCGCCTCGAAACGCCTTTCACCTTCCAAGAACGTCCCATCCGCCAGATTAACCCCGCGGTTTCGCCAGAAATGGAAGCCGTGGTGATGCGTGCGCTCGAATATGACATGGCGGCCCGCTGGCAGAGCGCCGAAGAGTTCCGGCAGGCGTTGCTCACCGTGCCATCCTTGGCCGAGACGGTTGGGGGGAAGCCGGTAGTTGCTGTTCCGGCAGTCGGGAAAGGGAAAAGCGGGCAAACAACTGAGCTGGTCTGGCGGTTTAAGTGCGAAGACGAGGTGCGATCATCACCGTTCGTTAGCGGCGGTTTGGTCTTTGTCGGCTGCTACGATACCAATATCTATGCGGTTGATGCCGCTCGCGGCGAGTTTCGTTGGAAGTATGCCACTCAAGGCGGCATCAGCTCGTCGCCGGTCGTTTGGCAAGATATGGTCTATATCGGTTCGGAAGATGGTTCGCTCTATGCGCTCGATATGCGGCGCGGCAACCCGCGCTGGACATTCCGCACCGATAAGCCGATCCGTTCGTCGCCGCGCGTTGAAGACCGCGTGATCTTTGTCGGTTCAGATGATCAACATGTGTATGCGATCGATGGTCTCCGAGGCACGTTGATCTGGAAGTACCGCACGTGGAATCCGATCCGCTCGTCGGCGTGTATCAATGGTTCTTCAATCTTTATCGGCGGTGATGATGGCAATGTCTATTGCCTCGATGTGCGCACTGGCGCCGTCAAGTGGAAGCAGCGCACCCAACAGCCGGTGCGTTCGTCGCCGGCTTACAGTGATGGGTTGGTCTTTGTCGGTTCGCTCGACCAAAACCTCTATGCGCTCGATGCCGAAGGCGGCTGGCCGGCATGGCGCTTCCGCACCGGCCATTACATCAACTCCTCGCCGTTCGTGGTTGGCACGCGGGTGTTTGTCGGCGGTGTCGATGGCAATATGTACGCGCTCGACACCAAGAACGGGCGTTTGGTCTGGAAGTATGAGGTTGGCAGCCAGATTACCTCGTCACCGCGAGCCGAAGGTGGCCGGCTCTATTTTGGTGCTGTTGATCAGGCAGTCTACTGTCTCGATGCCGGCAGCGGCCAATTGATCTGGAAATACCTCACCGATGGCCCAATCGTCTCATCACCGATGATTGTCAATGGCGTGGTCTATATTGGCTCAATGGATCATCATCTCTATGCGCTCAAAGCGTGATTTGCAGGGTAAGGGAATGGTGTCGCTATGCCGGACGAAACTGTGCCAGCTCACGATGACTCCCCCACGCAACCGTCGTTTCCGGTGGTCTTACCGTCAGAACGGTTGGTACAGATGGGGCTGACCCCGCCCGAAGAAGATGGCACTCGCCAGATTGGGCAAGATTCCCAACCGGCGTTGACACTGCATCGCTCGGCGCAAGGCTTTGCCGCTGCCGCGCTACGCGATATTGGCCGGGTGCGGGAAACGAATCAAGATTGCGTGTTAGCAATGATTATGACCCTGCCGCGTGAAGGCGCTGATGTACCGGTGGGTTTGTTTGTCGTAGCTGATGGCATGGGCGGCCATCAGGGCGGCGAAGTGGCGAGCCGGTTGGCGGTGCAAACGGTGTTGACCAATGTGTTGGAACGCCTCGTCTTACCGGTGATCGAAGATGGCTTGCTCGAGGCGTTGCAACCGCTGATGATCGAGTCGGTACAAGAGGCGAATGCCGCGATTTGGCGCGAATCTCAGGCGCTCGGTTCCGATATGGGGACGACTTGCACAGCGGCGTTGGTGATTGGTCACGGTCTCTACGTTGCGCACGTCGGTGATTCGCGGTGCTACGTCTGCGAACCGGGCGGGTTGCGCCAACTCACGACCGACCATTCAACGGTGGGACGGTTGATTGCGCTTGGTCAGCTCGATCCTGACGAGGCGCGTGAGCATCCGTTGCGTAACCAGCTCTATCGGACTGTGGGGCAGCAGCCGCAGGTAGCGGTCGATTTCGTCTATCACCAGCTCAATAATTGCTCTCATATCGTTTTATGTAGTGATGGCCTGTGGAGCATGGTTGAAGAAAAGGCGATTGAACAGGCGTTGCAGCATAGTCCATGGCCGCACGATGTCTGCCGCGAGTTGATCGCGCTGGCCAACTTGGCCGGCGGCGATGACAATATCTCAGCAGTCGTGGTGTCGTTGCCGCTCGATGAGGGCCAGCGATGAGCAAGGTTGACGTGCGCATCACGCCAAGCCGTAGTGTATTGCCGGCGATCGCCGAGTCGCAGTTGCTCTATGCGCTGATCGAATTGTCGGCGCAAGGTGGTGCGACCAAGATGCCGCGCTTGCCGCTCAACCTCTGTTTGGTGATTGATCGTAGCTCCTCGATGCGTGGCGAACGGTTGCAGCAGGTCAAGCAGGCGGCGATGCAGATCCTCGACCTGCTTGGCGATAACGAAAGCTTTGCGCTGGTAACATTTAACGATCGCGCCGAGGTAGTGATTCCCGCTCAACTTGCGCGGGCGCGGCAGGAAATGAAGCGCCACATCAGCGCGATTGAGGCTACCGGCGGTACCGAGATGGCAACCGGGTTGGCGCTGGGGGTGCAAGAATTGCAACGGGCCATGATGCCGCGCGCGGTCCATCGGTTGTTGTTGCTGACCGATGGCCGTACTTATGGCGATGAAGGTCGCTGTGTCGAGATTGCCCGCCGCGCGCAGGCGCGCGGGATCGGAATTACGGCACTGGGCATCGGCAGCGAATGGAATGAAGACCTGCTTGAGACGATCGCCGCCCGCGAGAATAGTCGTACCCACTACATCACTTCTGCTAGCGAAATTACGAAAATCTTCACCGCTGAAGTTGAGCGCATGCAGAATCTGTTTGCGCAAGATGTGCATGTGCGGCTGGCCTTGCCACCGCAGGCGTTGGTGCGCTCGCTCGATCGGGTGCGCCCGTTTATCGGGCCGCTGCCGGTGATTGAAGAGGCTGATTTTGTCTGGACGGCGGCGCTCGGCGATTGGCCTGAGAGCGACACCCAAGCGTTGTTGCTGGAAATGGTCGTGCCACCGTGGCCAGTTGGCCGCCATACCTTGCTGCGCCTCAATCTGCGTTACCGCACACCGGGCAGCGATAGCGCGACCCAGAGCCACGAGCAGGCGCTGCCGGTCGCGTTTCGCGATCCTGATGAGGTTGGTGATGATGTTGACCCTACAGTCAAGCACTGGTTGGAACGGTTGGTGGCTTACCGGTTGCAGGCCAGTGCATGGCAAGCCGCCGAAGAAGGCAAACTAGAAGAGGCAACCCGGCGCTTGCAAATGGCCGGCACGCGCCTCTTTGAAGCGGGGCAAGTTGAATTGGCCCGCACCGTGCAGGAAGAGGCGACCCGCTTGCTCCGTTCCGGGCAGGCGAGCGCTGAAGGGCGTAAACGGATCAAGTATGGCACTCGTGGCCTTATTGGGCGCGAAGAGCAATCATAGGCCGGAGCAAACGACCACATGATTATTTGTAGCTACTGTCAAGCCCAACAACTCGATGGCACGATTTTCTGCACCGTCTGCGGTGCCAGCCTGATCAGTACCAAACCGCAACGCCAAACCACCGCTTCGCTTAATCGAGCGGCTGCTGAAGCAGCACCCCAGATTGAAGATGAGCCAACCGTTCTGCCCGCGCCGGCGAACCCGGCGACTGGGCCGGCCATTGCCTTGGTCGTACTGAGTTCGGGCCGGCGGATTGAGTTGCCAGCGGCGCCGGAATTGCTGATCGGGCGCAAAGACCAGCAGCGCGGCTTTTTCCCCGATGTTGATTTCAGTCTCGATGGCGGGTATGATGCCGGTGTCTCGCGCCGCCATGCCCGGATCGTGTGTTCACACAATCATTACGCCCTCGAAGATCTCGGTAGCTCAAATGGGACGTTTCTCAACCGCCAGCGCCTGCCTCCCGGCCAGCCAATGCCGTTGCAGCACGGTGATGAGGTGCAGTTTGGGATGTTGCTGGTGCGTTTTGAAGTGAGTTCGTAAGTTGTGTTCGCGGAGGCTTTGCTATGCCAAAAACCGTCATTCTGCATCTCACTGGCGAGGATCCGCTGCTGGCCGATATAGATCAGGAACCACAGCCCGGCGATCTCTTTATCAAAGTCACCAATATGCGCAAGCGTGATGGCAAGCCGGTGCCTTATCTGGCTGCGGGTGTGCAAGCAGTGATCTTTCCGTGGCATCGGATCACGTTCATTGAGTTGATGCCGAGCGAAGAAGAACGCAGCCAAGTGATCGATTTCTTCCGCCAGTGAATCCGCTCTTCCAACAGCTCATTGTGCCCGCAAGTGAGCTGTTTTATCGCCGTGATGACCCCAACGACCGGCGGCTGGGTGAGGTGGTGATCCCCGGCGTCGCCGGTTATGATTCTGCTGCGGTGGTGATCCTCGGTTGCCCGCAAGACCTTGGCGTGCAACGCAATCGGGGCCGGGCTGGCGCTGCCCAAGGGCCAACTGCAATCCGGCGTTGCTTCTACCGCCTCGGTGTGGCCGGGATGGTCGATCTGCCCATCTGCGATCTCGGTGATGTGCCGGTTGAGGGCGAGCTTGAGGCGATTCATGCTCTTCACCGTGACGTGGCTGCCCAGATTATCGCTGACGGCAAATTGTTGATGAGTCTCGGCGGCGGTAATGACATCAGTCTCCCCGATATGGCAGCGTTGGCTGTCGCTGCGCCAGTGCCTGCTCTAGCGATCAATATTGATGCTCACTATGATGTGCGTGCCGATCAACCGGCCAATAGCGGCACTCCTTATCGCCAATTGATCGAATCTGGCTTGATTGACCCGCACCGGTATTGGGTGATTGGCGCACAACTCCATGCCAATTCGCCAGTGTATACCGCCTATTTGCGTGAACGCGGCGCAACGATCGTCGAGTTGAGCGAAGCGCGTCGCGCTGGTGTTGCAGCGACGGTGCGGGCATTGTTAGCTGCCAGCGATGCGGCCAGTATAGGCTGGGGCTTCGATCTAGATGTGGTACAATCTGCCGAAGCGCCCGGCGTGAGCGCGCCTAACCCGCTTGGCATGAGCGGCGATGAGCTGGTGGCGCTGGCGATGGTGGCCGGTGCTGATCCGCGCACGCGCCTGATCGAGTTTAGCGAACTGAATCCGCAGTACGATATTGATGACCGCACAGCCCGGCTGGCAGCAGTCGCACTATGGTATGCGCTGGCAGCGTTTGCTGAGCGCAGACGTGCTTGATGTAAAGGATTAGCTATGCAAACCCTGACTGTTACGCACCGGCGCGCGGTGCAATTTATTGTGCTGATGGGGGTAGTGAGCCTGCTGGCCGATATGGTCTATGAAGGCGGGCGGAGTTTGAGCGGGCAGTATTTGGCTTTGCTTGGCGCGAGTGGTGCTGTGGTGGGGATTACCGCCGGCGTTGGCGAGTTGATCGGTTATGGTTTGCGCTTGGTGTTTGGCTATCTCAGCGATCGCACTCGGCGCTATTGGCTAATGACCATCCTTGGTTATACGCTGACCATCATCGCAGTGCCGATGCTGGCGCTGGCCAATGCGTGGCCGCTGGCGGTTGGCTTGTTGATGGTCGAGCGGCTTAGCAAGGCGTTGCGCAGCCCGGCCAAAGATACGCTGATCTCGTATGCCGCCGATCGGGTTGGTTCCGGCAAGGGGTTTGGCTTGCACGAGGCGCTCGATCAGGTGGGGGCAGTGGCGGCGCCGCTTGCGTTGGCGGCGGTGCTGGCCGCTGGCGGCAGCTTTCAGTTCGCATTTGGGATTCTGATCGTGCCCGGCTTGCTCTGTCTGGCCGTCTTGTTGGCGGCGAGAGCAATGTTTCCGCAGCCGGCTGATTTGGCTGGCAAGATACCGTCGCTTACTACAACTGGCTTTAACCGTCGCTTTTGGCTCTACATTGTCAGTGTGAGCTTGTTTGCCGCTGCCAGCGTTGATTTTGCGCTCGCCGCTTTCCATTTCCAGCGCACCCAGCTCTTGCCCGCTGCCGCGATCCCGGCGCTCTATGCGCTGGCGATGGTGGTTGACGCGGTAGCGGCGTTAGGCTTTGGCATTCTCTACGATCGGATCGGTTTGCAGACGTTGATTGGCGTGACGGCGCTGGCGACGTTGAGCGCACCGCTGCTCTTTAGTGCTAGCCTGATTGCGGCAGTGCTCGGCGTGATGATCTGGGGGATTGCGCTTGGTGCGCAGGAATCGATCCTGCGCGCGGCAGTGGCCCAGTTAGCGCCGGCTGAGCGCCGTGGTGCGGCCTATGGTCTGTTTAACGCCGGCTTTGGTCTGAGCTGGTTTGCTGGCAGCGCCGTACTTGGCGTGTTGTACGATGTCTCACTGCCGCTGTTGATCGGGGTGGCGGTCAGTTTGAATCTGGCGGCGGTCGTGGTTTTGTGGTTGATGGTGCGCCAGCCGGGGGCGGCGCTGCAACGGTAATCGATCGGTTGACAACGGTGATAGGGCACCTAGCCGGGCGGCCCTACCTATCGCACTATGAATGAGATTATGCACGTTGGGTTGACCCTGTTCGTCGCCAGCGCCCTTGCCCTCTGGAATGGCTGGGGCTTAGCGCGGTTGTTGCTGCCGGCCACTTTGCAACCGTGGCGGCCATTGTTGGCGCCTTTGCTAGGCTATACCCTCACCATCCTCGCTGGTTATTGGGTGGTGCGGTTGGTGGGCGGATTAAGACCGGCGTTAGGGTTACTGCTCCTGCTCGGCGGCCTGCTTAATGGGCTGGCGTGGCGGCGCACCGGCCCTCCCAACCTCGCCGCAGCGCTGCGCATGCATTGGCCGGCGCTGCTAGCAGCGCTGGTCGGTGTCGCTATCGGCGTCGCCCCACTCGTTAACTACGGTTATGCCGCTCCCATCGGCGGTGGCTGGGATGTCGAAAACTACTGGCCGACCGCGCGTTATCTCACTCACGGCCCGGTGAGCGCGATTGCAACCGCACCCGCCAACCCCCTGCGCGATATTAATGCTGACCCTCCCCGCATTGGCTTGACGCTCGGTTTCAGTGTCTGGCAAGGGTGCGTTGATCTCCTTAGCGGCGGCGAACCGCTGTTGAGTTTTGCCCCGCTGCTGGCATGGCTGCGCGCGCTTGGTGTGATTGGCATCTATGTGCTCTTGCAGGCGCTGTTTGAACTGCGGCGCGGTCCGGCAGCCTTCGGCGCGCTGCTGGCTGCGCTCAACGGCCTGTTGCTCTGGACAAGCTTTTTCAATTTTGGCATGCAACTGGCGGCGTGGCCGCTCATTCCGCTGGCGCTTACCCTCGGTCTGGCCGTGGTGCAGCCGGCTTCCGGTCAGCAGTTTCATACCTTAATCGCCGCCGCCATCGGTTTGGCCGCCATTCCAGTTGCCTATTACCCGGCCCTTGGCCCAATCGGGTTGATGGCCGCCGGCAGTGGGATCGTCACGCTCTGGCAAACGCCCCTACGTTGGCCGTTGATCCGGCGGGCACTGATTCTTGTCCTCATGACCCTAGTCTTGGCCGCTCCGACCATTCCTGACTATTTCGCCGGGTTTAAATTTCGCTACAGCCTGCCGCTGACCACGCTCGGCTTGTTTCGCTTCGTACCGCTGAGTGATATTGTGGGGTTGACTCTCTTCCGCCTGCGCGAAGCGCCCGAACCCCTTTCTCTGTTCACTTGGTTGGCAGCAATCACGTTAGCGGGTTTCGCCGGCTATGGCTTGCTAGCCGGGCCACAGCGCGGTCGCTGGTTTGGCCTGCTGGCCGGCGCAGGCGGGTTTCTGCTCTACTTGCGCTTTGGGGCGGAATACCACTATGGCTACCTCAAGGCGGCGGCGTATGTGGGTTGGTTGGCCGGCGCGTTGGCGGCTAGCGGTTTGCAGGCGACGCTCGAACGTCTGCCCACGCGCCCGCAATGGCTGCGCCGGTTGGTTGCCGGCGGCACAACCGTGATCATCGGCGGCGCCGTAGCCTTCACCGGCGGGCGAGTAGTGGCCGATCATTGGTCACAACCCGGCCTGTTTGCCAACGAATTGCCTGCGCTGGGCGAATTGCGTCGCTTGGTGCCTGCCGGCAGCACCGTCTGGCTGACTAGCGACCCGCGCGTGCAAGGTGTCACCAGTGGTCTAGCGGCCTATCTGCTCGATCACGCTGTTGTCTGGGGTGATGTGCGCACCGGCTACGCCTCATCGAGTGCGGGCGAACCCGATGCCGTCGCCGATTATGCTCTCTTACAACGCGACGAAGACCCGACCCTATGGGGCTACGCCGATCCGCCGATATGGAGCGGCGGATCGTACCGGCTCTACCAGCGACCAGAAGGGTTGCTTTCCCATGTGCGGTTAGTGCAGATGGTGGATGGGGGGCAATCCGTCACCATTTCGCTATCTGCCAATCGGCTGTCTCTCGCCACCCCATTCTCCAATCAAGAGCAGGCAACGCGCTGGATTCAGCTCCAAACCGTCACCCTCACCCCGGCTGAGCTGTTCATTGATGGCCAGCGTTACGCGGTACCGGCAGGTCTTGGCGCAATCACGATTGGGCCGCTGACCACGCCGCACACCCTCGCCATCCAAGCCGGCGCTACCCCTATCCAGTTGCGGGCGGTGAGTCTGCTGGCGATACCGCCTGCCAGCGCCGGCGAGATTACCCACAGTGTCGCGCTCAGCGCGGCAAGTGTGGCCGATGGGTTACGTGTCGCCACTACGATTACAATGCTCAATCCTGACAGCGGGCCGTTGGTGGCGGCGCTCGAACTATGGGATCGGCGACAAGGAACGCTCTTTGGTCGCTACGGCTTACGCTTTGGGCCAGCAGTGACAACCCAACCGGCAACGGTGGCGATTGATCTTGCAACCGGTGCGTCGGCCGCCTACAGCGCTGCCGGTGAGCTATTGCCGTTGGGGGTACAGCAAGGTGCAGTTTTGCCCGGATCGTACACTGCCCGCTTATGGGTCGGCACCGACCAACGGGCGCTGCTCACGCCGGTTGACCTCTTCGCCTTCACGATCGATCGCGTCGGCGGTATCACGCTCGATTGGGTGGCCCAATACCCGCTCATGGCAGCCCGTATCGATCGTCCGCTGCAACCGCTCGCGGCCCAATTTGGCGAAGATATACTATTGCGCGGCTACGATCTGCTCGCCGAACGAGTCACTGCCGGCGATACAGTGGCCATCACGCTCTGGTGGCAGGCGTTGCGTAGCAATCTCGATGAACGTAGCATGATGCTCCAGCTACGTAACGACCGCGATGAGCGAATCGCTGATGCCGATGGTCCGCCGGCGGCTGGCGGGCGCCCGACCAGCTTGTGGCAAGCTGGTGAAGTGATCATTGATGATCGCCGGCTAGCCATGCCCGCCAATCTGCCACCGGGTCGCTACTGGCTGGTGGTGGGCAGTTACCGCTGGCCTTCGCTCGAGTTGGTGACATTGCGCGACGCCAGCGAACCGGTGTGGCGCATTCCTGTTGAAGTCATTGTGCCGGATGACGCCTAACAACCCGATTAGACCGGTTGCAGTCACTTTTCGGCAAGCCTGTGCAATCTGTTACAACTTTTGGTACAATAGCATTAAACCACAACGCCATATAACATGCGTGCCGTCGCTACCGAGCCGCCGGCATCAGCGTGGACGGCCAGACGTATCAATGGCGATGCAGTTGTATTACGAAAGAGCACGGCTATGAGCAAAAACACCCTCACCGTTACCGACAATCGCACCGGTAAGACGTATGAAATCCCGATTGAGCATGGTACCATTCGCGCCACTGCCCTGCGGCAGATCAAAGTTGATGATGACGATTTCGGTTTAGTATCGTATGATCCGGCCTACCTCAATACCGCTTCGTGCAAGAGTAGCATTACCTACATTGACGGTGATAAAGGGATTTTGGAGTATCGCGGCTACCCGATCGAGCAACTCGCCGAGCAAAGCTCGTACCTTGAGGTAGCATATCTGCTGCTCTACGGTGAATTGCCTTCCAAAGAGCGGCTCGCATGGTGGGAGTACCGCATTAGTCGGCACCTCTTCCTACACAACAGCCTCGTCGAGCTGATCCAAGCCTTCCGCTACGACGCACACCCGATGGGCATCCTGATCAGCTCGGTCGCGGCGATGTCAACCCTTTATCCCGAAGCAAAGAATATTCACGATCCGGCGGTGCGCGAGAAGCAGATTTGGCGCATTATCGGCCAGATTCCGACCATTGCCGCCTTCGCTTACCGCCACCGGATTGGCCGGCCCTTCAACCTGCCCGACAGCTCGCTCAGCTATACCGCCAACCTGCTCTATATGATGGATTACATGAACCAGCGCGATTACGAGGTCAACCCAGTGCTGGCCAAAGCGCTGGACGTGCTCTTCATTCTGCACGCCGATCACGAACAGAACTGCTCGACGTCGGTGATGCGCAGCGTCGGGTCAAGCCATGCTGATCCCTACAATGCGCTGGCGGCGGCGGCGGCGGCGCTCTATGGCCCGCTCCACGGCGGCGCCAACGAGGCAGTGCTGCGGATGTTGCAGCAGATTGGCCATCCTAAGAATGTGCCGGGATTCATCGAGCGGGTGAAGAAGGGTGAAATGCGCCTGATGGGCTTCGGTCACCGCGTGTACAAGAATTACGATCCGCGCGCTAAGATCATCCGCAAGATCGCGCACGAAGTCTTTGCGGCCACGGCGTCCAACCCGCTGCTCGATGTGGCGATGGAGCTAGAGCGGACGGCGTTGGAAGACGAGTACTTCATCTCGCGCAAGCTCTACCCGAATGTGGACTTCTACAGCGGCTTGATCTATCAGGCGTTGCGCTTCCCAATCGAGTACTTCCCCTTCCTGTTCGCGATTCCGCGCGCGTCGGGTTGGTTGGCGCAGTGGCTTGAGATGCTTGAAGACCCCGAGCAGAAGATCACCCGCCCGCGGCAAGTGTACATCGGCCCGCAGCGGCGTGATTACGTCCCCGTCGATCAGCGGTAATAAATCGTAGGGGCGGAGCAACGCTCCGCCCCTTGTGTCGGGTAAAGCAACGCTTGTTCATATTGGGGGCAAAGCGCCGCGCTGCCCCTTCCTATACCTTAAACGCGCTCCGTCCGGCGTATTTCGCCGCGCTGCCCAATTCCTCCTCGATCCGCAGCAACTGGTTGTACTTCGCGATGCGGTCAGTGCGGGCCGGCGCGCCGGTCTTGATCTGGCCGGCATTTGTCGCTACCACGAGATCGGCAATCGTTACATCCTCGCTCTCACCCGAACGGTGTGATACTACAGCCGTCCAACCACTGCGTTGCGCCAACTGGATCGCGCTCAGCGTCTCGGTCAGTGAACCAATTTGGTTTAGCTTAATCAAGATCGAGTTGGCGGCGTGAGCATCAATCGCTCGCTGCAACCGTTGCACGTTCGTGACCAGAAAGTCATCGCCGACAAGTTGGATTTTATCGCCCAACTTGGCGCGGAGAAGTGTCCAGCCTTCCCAGTCATCTTCGGCCAAGCCGTCTTCGAGCGAGATGATCGGGTAGCGGTTGACCAGATCAACCCAATAATCAACCATCTCGGCGCTGGTCAGCGCACGACCCTCGCGCTTGAGATGATACTTGCCGTCTTCGTAAATTTCCGTCGTAGCCGGATCAAGTGCAATGAAAATCTGCTCGCCGGGCCGATAGCCAGCCTTCTCGATCGCTTCCATAATCAATTGCAGCGGGGCATCGTTGGTCGGCAAGCTCGGCGCAAAGCCGCCCTCATCACCCACCGTCGTGCTAAAACCGCGATCGTGAATGACCTTCTTGAGCGCGTGGTAAACCTCGGCGCCCCAGCGCAGGCCCTCGCGGAAGCTCTCGGCACCGACCGGCATAATCATAAACTCCTGAAAGTCGGTGCTATTGGTCGCATGCTGGCCACCGTTCATAATGTTCATCATCGGCACCGGCAACACATGAGCATAGACACCGCCAAGGTAGCGGTAGAGCGGCATGCCGAATGCGGCAGCGGCAGCTTTAGCAGCCGCCAGTGACACACCCAAAATCGCGTTCGCACCCAGCTTGCTCTTGTTGGGCGTACCGTCGAGCGCGATCAGCTCGTGATCGAGCGCAATCTGATCGGCGGCGTCAAAGCCGATCAGTGCCTCAGCAATATCTTCATTCACCGCTTGTACCGCCTTGAGCACACCCTTGCCGTTGTAGCGCGACGTATCGCCATCGCGCAGCTCAAGCGCCTCGTGCGCGCCAGTTGATGCGCCGCTCGGCACAATCGCCCGCCCTACATCGCCACTTTCCAACCGAACATCGACCTCGATCGTCGGGTTGCCGCGCGAGTCAAGCACCTCGCGAGCAATGATCGCTTCGATAAGCGTTGACATAGTTCCTCCGGGTAACAAAGCCCGAAACCATGAGCCTAGCAGCAAGCTGCTGCTAGCCGCGCTCAGTATAGCACGGATGCACGTCTTCATGCGGTGGCGGTTTCGCATTCATTGTCCCTACTAGCGGAATTGCGGTAAAGCGTGTATGCTAGAAATACGGGAGCAGTACATGAGGAAGGAGTAGCCTTCATGCGACCGCGTGAACACTTTGATCAGGAATTGGATGCCCTGCGCAAGCAGGTGGTGGAAATGGGGCGCGCCGTGAGTGCGGCGCTTGAGCAGGCCATTGCGGCGCTAGAGCGCGGCGATGTTGAATTAGCCAAGGCGGTGGTGGCAGGCGATGCAGCACTCAACGTAGCCAAAGGGGCAATCGAGCAGCAGGCCATTAACCTGATCGCGACCCAGCAGCCGGTGGCGCGCGATCTGCGGCGGATTGTGGCGGCAATGGCAATGAGTTACGAGTTGGAGCGGATCGCCGATTATGCCAAAAGCACTGCCAAGATGGTAGCCGGTAGCCCTGATCCTAATCGGGGGCCATTGGTCGCGCCTAACGAGCTGGTGACGTTAGGCAAGACGGCACGGGCGAACCTTGATCGCATATTGGCGGCGCTCGAGAACGGCGGCACCGATGTGATCAAAGACATTATCGCCCACGAAGATGAGATCGACCATGAGTATAAGCAGTTGAAGCGCGCGTTGGTTGCCAAACTCACCCCTCCCGAAACCGCTGATCTGCTCTTCATTGCTCACAACTTCGAGCGGGTCTCTGACCGAGCGCTCAACATGGCCGAAAAGATCATCTTCACCACCAGCGGCGATCAGGTTGAATTGAACGATTAATCGCCTCTGCGGTACGGGCACAGCGCTGCTGTGCCCTCAATCCGCACTGACGTTTGTTTCCCGCGCCTGCACTTGCCCCTGCGCGCCGATCTGGATCGGCCCAATCGGCTTGAGACTGCAACTCGCACAGAGGTCGGTAATCGCCGGTAACGCTGCTGGCGCAACCAGCAAGACGAGCCGGTCGCCCGGTGCGAAGACGGTGCTGCCGTTAGGGATAATATAGCCGCCTTCGCGTTGAATTTGAACGATCAGCAACCCGCGTGGCAGATCAGCGTCGATCAGCGATTTACCCACTAGCGTCGAATCAGGCGGAATATGCGCTTCAAGAATTTGGCTGGCACCACTGACTTCAGGCACAAAGAGATGGCTATCGGTGCTTTCCGGTCGATCGCTCATCACGCCGAGCCATCGGGCAACCCAGCTTATCGAGACGCCTTGGACTAACACTGATACTAGCACGATGAAGAAGACAAGGTTAAACAGGAGTGGTGCATCGGGAATGCCGGCTAGCAGGGGAAAGGTAGCTAGCACAATTGGGACTGCACCGCGCAAGCCGGCCCACGAAATCATGAGCAGTTGCGCGAGCGAGCGGCGTGTCCAACCGAGCGAGATGATCACTGACAGTGGGCGGGCGACGAAGACGAGCCACAGTGCCATTGCCAACCCTTGCCCGGCTACTGCCGGTAATTGCGAGGGGAAGATGAGTAGCCCAAGCACCAGAAACATTGCGATCTGGCTAAGCCACGCAATCCCGTCGTGAAAGCGCAGGATCGAGCGCTTATGCACAATGTTGGCATTGCCGAGCATGATGCCGGCTAGATAGACCGCTAAAAAGCCGTTGCCGCCAATGAGGGCGGTAAAGCCATACGTGAGCAGCGTTAGCGCCATTGTTAAGACAACGTACAGCCCCTCTTGTTGCAGCCGGATACGGTTGATGACCCAGATCATCAAGCGGCCAAAAGCGTAGCCGCCGGCTACGCCCAGCAGCATTTGGAAAATAAATGCCGGCACGAGATCGAAGATCGAAGCCTGTGGGTTGATAAGTAATTGGGTAATCCCAATAGTGAGAAAGACCGCGATCGGATCGTTACTACCCGATTCGAGTTCAATCAGCGGTTCGAGCTGGTGCTTGAGATGAATACCGCGTGTGCGCATCACGCTAAACACTGCTGCTGCGTCTGTTGAGGAGATGATTGCCCCAAGCAAGAGCGCGAGCGGCCAATCAAAACCAAGGATCAGCCACGCACCGACAGCGGCAATGATTGTACTGACTAGTACTCCAACGTTCGCAAGTACGAGACCTTCGAGCAGCACCGGACGAATATTCGTCCAGTCAGTATCTAGCCCACCAGAAAAGAGAATATAGATTAGGGCGATCACGCCGATCAGTTGAGCTAGAGCAGCGTCATTGAAGACAATCCTACCCAGCCCATCAGAACCGGCCAGCATACCGACCGCCATAAACAGGATCAACGCCGGCACGCCAAACCGGTTCGAGGCGCGAGTAGCGGCGACGCTAATAGCCAGTAATAAGCCAGCAATAAGTAATAATGGTTCGGTTGCCATGGCTGTGCTCCACTATACAATGCATAAGTAGCATAACATGTATAGCGGTTGCGAGCACAGCTAGCCGTTGAAACCTCCCCTATTCCGCCCATTGCAGCCTTGCCGGATCAATCGGTTCACGCCGGTTGGCCGGCAGCCAAGCGAAGCATGCCTCTATCTCACCGCGCGGCACGAACTCTAACCCGATGTAGCCGGTATAACCACTCTCGGCGATCGTGCGGAAGATGAAGGGGAAGTGCAATTCGCCGGTGCCGGGTTGGTGGCGATCGGGCGCATCGGCAACCTGTATGTGACCAATCCGGTTGACGTGCTGGCGAATGGTGCGGGTGATATTGCCCTCCATCAACTGCATGTGATAGACATCATATTGGTAACGCAACTTCGGCGCGCCCACGCTATCGAGCAGGGCTAGCGTCTCGGCGGTTGTGGTTAACAGATAACCGGTATTCTCCCATGCATTGAGCGACTCGACCACCACCTCAATTCCGGCGGCTGCAGCTTGCTCGCACACCCATGCCAAATTATCACGCACGCGCGCCAACTGGCTCTCACGTGACTCATTGGGCAACAACTTGCCCACCAGCGCATTCATCCGCGGGCACCCAATCTGGTGGGCAAAGGCGAGTGCTTGCGGCACCATCGCCCGCCATTCATACTGGCGTTCAGGGTGGTTGAGCCAGCCGCGCTCGCCCTGCGCGAGATTGCCGGCGGGAAAGTTGACCAGCGCTGTCTGCAAACCGGTATCGCGAATGTGGCGCGCCAACGTCGCCAGATCGACCCCATCCGGCCACCAGCATTCGATGGCGCCAAACCCTAAGCGGGCAGCCGTCTCTAATCGTTCTGACCAAGCCAGTTCATTCAGGGTAAGTGAAATATTGAGTGCAAAACGGAGCATGCTCTCTCCTTATCCTAACTATGGCTGCCGGCGCGTGCCTAGCGCTGCGTCAAGCGCATGGTGGTAGAGATCAAACGTGGCGAGGTTGTTATGCCCGCCGCCGGTAACGCGATAAAACGCGAGGGGGGCAGTGATGTGAGCCGCCAGTTGCTCACCGTCACTGAAAGGGATAACGGTGTCAGCGGTGCCGTGGATAATCACCGCTGGACAGCGCACCCGGTCGATCCAACTATGCGTGCGGAGCGGATATTTAAGCAGAACACTCGGCACCCACGGAAACATCCGGCGCGCGAGCGTTTCAATGCTGTAGAATGGGCTTTCAAG